>JALFAD010000054.1 GCA_022772525.1 Clostridiales bacterium | reverse complement strand
CAATCCATAATTGTCCAAGGTGTTAATTTCGTCTTTACGTTATTCAATTTACAAGGTACAGACACGTTCCGGCTCGTCATTTCTGGCTCGCTGTGAACTCGTTTACTCTATCACATCTTGTAGACTTTGTCAAGAACTTTTTTCGATCTTTTTCGCGGTTTTTCAAGCTGTGACGCTGCGTTCCAAGCGTTTGCTTTTCATCACGCAACTTTTTGAGTTTACCTCAACAAGTTTCATTTGTCAAGAACTTCTTTCAAATTCTTTCAAATTACCCTCGTTTTCGGCATGATTTTGCTGCCCTCGCGGACAGCTTCGATATAATACCATCTCCTCTCCCTTTTGTCAAGCTCTTTTTCACAAATTTCGACATTTTTTCTTTACATCCTCGCATATCAAAATAAGGGCCTCTTTCGAGGCCCTTATGCTGCGATATCCAATTACTCCACATCATCGATCAGGCCGTAGCCGCCATCGTTGCGTTTATAGACAACAGCAAAGCTGCCGCCGTTATCCTCATCCCGGAAGGCAAAGAAAGTATGATCCAGCAGGTTCATCTGCATCACGGCTTCCTCGCGGGTCATCGGCTTGAAGTAGAACTTTTTACTGCGCACGATGCTCAAATCCTCCTCCGAATCCGGCACAAAGGAGGTTTCCTCCTGCACGCTGCGGACGAAGGCATCCTGCTTCAGGCGGCGGGCAAGGCGGGTCTTGTTCTTCCGAATCTGGCCCTCAATGGTCGCTACGGCTGCGTCGATGGAAGCAAACATATCCGATGTGCTCTCGCTTGCCCGGAACCAGGTGCCTGCACCGTGAACGGTCAGTTCTACCTGATTACGGTTCTTCTCCACAGAGAAGACGATCAAGGCCTCCGCATCCTCGTCAAAAAAGCGCTCCAGCTTCATTACCTTCTTCTCAGCATAAGCGTGGACATTGCCGGGGAGTTTGACTTTCTTTTCTCTGAACTGGAATTTCATATGCGGCAGCTCCTTTCGTTTCACCGATCCTCCGGTGTAAGAATACTATACCACTGTTTCCCAAAATCGACAAGGTGTCAGCTATCGATTTCGTCTTCCTCGTCCAAAAGCTCCGTCATTGTCAAATTGTACACTGCTTCCGCCTTTTTCTCCATCAGCCTGCTCAGGCGGTTGGCCTGCCGCTGATCCGGGGCCACCAGCTCCAGCGTCATGAGATTGCCCATCTCATCATCCAGCGACATTACCACGGAGAAGTCTCCGCTTTCCCTCTGCGTTACCTTGGTTCTGACGAAGCTGCTGCGGCGCACCTTCCTGTTGAACCGATCCACAGCGTTTTCCGCCTTCTGCCGCACGGTAAATGCGATGGAGTCCTCCACCAGTTTTGCCGTCTCCCGGCCTTTGTCCGTGATAACATAGCATTCCTCTTCCGTCTTTTTCAGGTGGCCGGACTCCACCATCTCCGGAACCGCAGTGCAAACGTCAAAATAGCTCAGGCAATCGTCCTGAAAGCACAGCTCATAGATCTGCTGCACATTCACAGGATAGCCCACCCGTGCCATGACAAACAGGATCAAAACTTTCACATCCATCATATCGTGAATAAAGCCGAGTCTCTGCATAAACTTCACCTCTTATATTTTATTATACAGATGGAAGCGGAAAAATCAAGCACAACACGAATGCCCGGCGCATATTCTATAGAAAAGGAGTGATGCCTTTGAAGCAGATTCTCATTTATCCCGTAGGCGCAACCGATGCCTGCGCCTATGCGGGAGCGTATCTGGAACAGGCCGGTTTGCCTCTGACTGACCACCCCTCCCCGGAGGTGACCCATGTACTGCTGGATGTTCCAAGCTTTGCCCCCGACGGTTCCCTCCGGGACGGCGGCAGCCTGCCAATGGTGCTGGAACGACTTCCCTCCGAGCTTGCGGTCATTGGCGGGAAGCTGAAGCATCCCGCGCTTTCAGGGCACACGGTGCTGGATTTATTGCGGGACGCAGACTATTTGGCGCGGAACGCGGCAATCACAGCGGAATGCGCTCTTCGGATTGCCGGCTCTCTGCTTCCGACTATTCTGCCGGATACGCCGACGTTGGTCATTGGATGGGGTCGCATTGGAAAATGTCTGGCAAAGCTGCTGTCGGCCCAGGGCTGTCCCGTTACCATTGCGGCGCGAAACCCGGCAGACCGCGCCATGGCGGCAGCGTTGGGCTGGAATGCCGTGGATATTCCGGAGATACCCGAAATTCTGCCTGATATCCGTTTACTGTTCAACACGGCTCCCGCACCGGTTCTGGATGCCAGAATACTGGATAAATACAGGAAATGTGTCAAAATTGATCTGGCATCCATTCCCGGGCTGGAAGGGTGCGATATTATCTATGCCCGCGGGCTGCCGGGGCAGTACGCACCGGAGTCCTCCGGCAAGCTCATCGCCGAAACGATTCTGCGGCATCTCAAGGAGGGAACGTTATGACCGTCGGTTTTGCCCTCTGCGGCTCTTTTTGTACATACGAAAGAGTTTTTCCGGTGATGGAACGGCTCAGCAAAAGCTACGACGTTATCCCCATTTTTTCGCAAAGCGCCTACAGCACAGACAGCCGGTTCGGTGCGGCTGCCGAGCACATCGCCAAAGCGGAAGCCATCTGCGGCAAGCCTGTCCTGCACACGCTGACAGACGTGGAGCCGATTGGCCCCAAAAAGCTGCTGGACGCGTTGGTCGTTGCCCCCTGCACCGGAAACACCCTGGCGAAACTGGCCCACTCCTTTGCGGACGGTCCCGTGACCATGGCGGCAAAAAGCCATCTGCGTAACGGACGCCCCGTGGTCGTTGCCATTTCCACCAACGATGCCCTCGGAGGCGCCGCAGAAAATATCGGAAAGCTGCTTGCCCGGAAGCACTATTTCTTCGTGCCCTTCGGGCAGGACGATGCCTTCGGAAAGCCCACCTCCGTTGTCGCCGATTTCAGTAAAATCCCCCAAACGTTGGAGCTGGCGCTGGAAGGAAAACAGCTTCAGCCCCTATTACTATGAAAAATGCCGCCCTTTGGGGCGGTATTCGTAAGACAGTTAAATTGGCAAAAGGCGCGACCATTTTTGCGGTCACGCCTTTTTGCTTTAAAAGGATAGCCGCTTTCGCGGCGCAAGGGGTTCAGTCCCTTGCTCGGAACGCCGTAATGGAAAACGCACATACGGGAGTGCCCCGTATAAAAGTGCGCTTTGTATCTGCCCGGCAAACTGGAATTTGTCTACATTACCCACTTCAACCGAACAGGGTATATTTCCATAACGAAATGAGCTTCATTTATCTGTGTTGACGGATGAGCACCAGCGACATCCACAGTTACAGAACCTATGACTGTTTTGACAAAATCATCCGGCTCTCCACAAACGATATATTGGGCAGATAGATACTCGATATACCCTGTTTCATCGGGTTCAAGAGGCATTGTTTCAAACGGTTTTTCTATATCAATTCCTAACGAAAAAAGATATTCCGCAATTTCCGGATAGGTTGCTTTGATTTCACGGACATAGTTTTGACAATATGCACAGTCGCATAAGTCACGATTGCTTATCTGTTCATAATACGATTTTGTTCTTCTAATATCCAAGTTCAACACCTCTACAGATTCCGATTTGTAGGTTTGTTCGGTGCCATATTATCGCATAACAGGATAAAATACAAGAACAGCCACAGCAGAGCAAACTACTGTGACTGTTACTGTCTTATGAACACCGTCCTTTACCGGGCGGCATTCCTATTTTTACAGAGCGTCTGCCTCGTCCAGCCACAACCGGGCGCTGGCATCGCTGGGCATCCGCCAGTCGCCCCGGGGGCTGAGACTGACCGAGCCAACCTTCACGCCGTCCGGCAGGCAGCTGCGCTTGAACTGCTGGGTAAAGAACCGGCGGTAGAAGGTTTTCAGCCACTTTTTGATGACGGCACTGTCAAAATCGCCGTCAAAAGCCCGGCAGGCCAGCGTGTAAATTTTGCGGGGTGCAAAGCCAAACCGGAGGGTGTAGTAAAGATAGAAGTCATGGAGCGCATAGGGGCCAACCAAATCCTCCGTGTGCTGGGCAATTTTTCCCTCCGCATCCGGGGGCAGCAGCTCCGGGCTGATGGGGGTGTCCAGAATGTCCTGCAAAACCGGCCGGGATGCCGCAAACTCCGTCATTTCGGAGATGGCATCAATCATCCAGCGGATCAGGGTCTTGGGGATGGAGGCGTTGACGCCGTACATACTCATATGGTCGCCATTGTAGGTGCACCAGCCAAGAGCAAGCTCCGACAGGTCGCCGGTACCCACCACGATTCCCTTCACCACGCTGGCGTAGTCCATGAGAATCTGGGTCCGCTCCCGGGCCTGAGAGTTCTCGTAGGTGCCGTCGTGGACGGAGGAATCGTGCCCGATATCCGAAAAATGCAGAGAAACCGCTTCCCGGATGTTGATTTCCTTACAGGAAATACCGAGGGTGCGCATCAGCTCCCAGGAATTGTTGTAGGTGCGGTCGGAAGTGCCGAAGCAGGGCATAGTCACGCCGTACACGTCGGTAGCGGGACGGCCCAGCTGACGCATGGCCTCCACCGCTACCAGCAGCGCCAGCGTGGAGTCCAATCCGCCGGAAATGCCAATGACCGCGTTAGGATTTCCAATCGACACCAGCCGCTGCTTCAGGCCGGCAACCTGCATCTGGAAAATTTCCATACAGCGCTGCACCCGGTTCTGCCGCTGGGAGGGCACAAATGGCAGCTTTTCCAAGGGATACAGCGTTCCGTCAGCGCGAAGCAGACCATCCAGCGCAGGCACAACCCGTGCCTGCGCACCGTGCCGTGCTGCTGTGTCGGCGTAGCTTCTGTTTCTGCGGCGGTCGGCGCGGACCTTGCCCAGATCGCAGTCCTGCACCAGCAGGTAATCCGCGGCAATGGCTTCATTCGTTTCCGCCAGCAGCTTGCCGTTTTCCGCAATCAGGCTCTGACCGGAGAAAATCAAATCCTGTGTGGATTCCGTGGAGCCGGCGGAGCAGTATGCGTAAACGCAGTTCAGCGAGGCGGACTGGTGGGTCACCAGCTCCCGGCGGTAGACCCGCTTGCCGATGGTTTCATTGGAAGCGGACAGGTTCACGACGACTTCCGCGCCGCTCAAGGCCAGCATGGCAGAGGGCGGCAGGGGCGTCCACAGATCCTCGCAGATTTCCACGCCAACCAGCGTTCCCTCGCCGATCTGGAACAGCAGATCCTGCCCCACAGGCACCGGCCTCGGATAACCGTCCAACAGGCTGCCGATATCAAAGGTATCCTGAATCAGATCATCGCCGGAAGCAAACCACCGCTTTTCGTAGAACTCATTATAATTGGGAATGCTGGTTTTCGGCACAATACCCCGGACTTCGCCGCCGGAAATCACAACAGCACAGTTGAACATCCGGGCGCCAACCCGCAGAGGCAGGCCCACAGCCGCCGTCACCGCCGGGCAGGCGGCGGAAGCATCCAGAATCTCCCTCAGCCCCCGCTTCACCCCATCATACAGGGCATCCTGAAGGAATAAATCCTGACAGGTATATCCCGTCAGCGCCATTTCAGGAAACACCAACAGGTCCACGTTCTGCGCGTTTGCCTTTTTCAGAAATTCGCAAATATCTGCGGCATTTTTCTTTGTGTCGCCCACCCTCACGGCCGGCACCGCGCAGGCAATGCGGATATAATCCAGCACAACAATCCCTCCACTCGTCATTTTGCACTATCATAGCACATTCTTCCCGATTTGCAAAGGAAATATGAAGCGGACGGCGAAAAATCGCCGTCCGCACAGTTTGGGTTACAGACCTGCCAGCGCTTTCAGCTCCTCCGCCAGATCGGTACGCTCCCAGGGGCGGCCTTCCACGCCAAAGTGTCCGACGGCAGCGGTGGAGGCGTAGATGGGGCGGCGCAAATCCAGTCTGCGAATAATACCGGCAGGGGTCATGTCACAGACTACCCGCAGCAGTTCGGTCATTTTTTCATCGGAGATGACGCCGGTACCGAAGCTGTCCACCCGCAGAGAGACCGGCTGAGCCACGCCGATGGCGTAGGCCAACTGTACCTGCACCTGCGTCGCAAGGCCCGCAGCCACCAGATTTTTCGCCATGTAACGGGCCATGTAGGCAGCGGAGCGGTCAACCTTCGTGGGATCCTTGCCGGAGAAGGCGCCGCCGCCGTGAGAGAAATAACCACCGTAGGTATCCACGATGATTTTACGCCCAGTCAGTCCTGTGTCGCCGTTGGGGCCGCCGATAACGAAATTTCCGGTGGGGTTAATATGAATGTGGGCAACGTCGGCAATATCAAAGCCGTAATTTTTCAGGACAGGAGCGATCACATTCTCTCGGATGTACCGGCGCAGCGCCTCCATGGCAAAATCCGTGCTGTGCATGATGGATACGACCACAGTATCGATGCCCACCACCTTGCCGTTTTCGTCAAATTCCACGGTGACCTGGGTTTTTCCATCGGGCCGGAGCAGATCGTTGGCGTGGACGCATTCGGTCAGGCGGTTGCACAGGGCACGGCTCAGGGCCGCAGGCAGGGGCATCAGCTCCGGGGTCTGGGTGCAAGCGCCGCCGAACATCATCCCCTGATCTCCCGCGCCGCCGACTTCATCATTGGTGCCCAGGGCGATGTCCGCAGACTGGGTATGAATCCGGCACTGGATTTCCACGGTATCGGCATCAAAACCGTCACCGGGATAAATATAGCCAATCCTGCGGATGGCCTCCCGGGCAACTTCCTTGTAGTCCACCACGGCTTTTGTGGTGATTTCGCCGCAGATGATGCAGAAGTCCGTGGTGACCATTGTCTCGCAGGCCACCCGGGAATTGGGGTCCTGGGCAAGGCAGGCATCCAGAATCGCGTCGGAGATGGCGTCGGCGACCTTGTCGGGGTGCCCATTTGTGACGCATTCGGAGGTAAACAGTCTTTTTTCCATAATGATTCCTTTCTTTTTCACAATACGACAGGATACGCGCGAAATAATGAGGCAGGAAAACAGAACGTCTGATGCTCTGAGCGAGAGATTTTGTTCTGGAGAAAGAAATGAAGCCTTCGGAATACTTTGTGTATTTTGAAGGATTCATTCCGCATCTCCGGGACAAAAGATCCGCACAGAGCGCAAAAGGGCTGCTTGACTGCCGAACAATAAAAAATCGCACACCGAAGATTCGATGTGCGCTGTATCGAACCCTCATCTTTCGTTTGCCGCCGGATTTGGCACCTTTTCCTTTCGGACAGGTTGCCGGGTTTCATCGGGCCGTTCCCTCCACCGCTCTTGATAAGGCTTGTATGCAATTTTCAAGCATGATTATACACGTATTTTTCAAAATGTCAACCTTCTTTCCATGTCACTTGACTTTTTTCGCTTTCTATGATATGGTTTCTATCCCATACCACACAAAAGGAATCCAAAAATGCGTCACTTTTTTCCAAAATTAAAGAGGTCTTCCTGCTTTATTGCCTTTTTTGCTTCGGCGCTGCAGGCTTTCGGAATGTACAATATCCACGCCCTGTCCGGCGTGACCGAGGGTGGCATTTTCGGTCTGATTCTGCTGCTCCACCACTGGCTGGGGCTGTCCCCCGCCATTTCCAGTTTCGTTCTGAACGCCGGCTGCTACGCCTTGGGCTGGAAAACCTTGGGCCGGGAATTCATTGGTTACTCTCTGGTTGCCGCCTGCGGCTACTCTGTGGGCTACGGCATCTGCGAGCAGTTTCCTCCCCTGTGGCCCCAGATTGCGAATATGCCCCTGCTTGCCTCCATTGCCGGAGCACTGTTTATCGGTGTTGGCGCCGGGCTGTGCGTCCGCTCAGGCGGCGCTACCAGCGGCGACGATGCCCTTGCCATGAGTCTGAATCATTTGACGAAAATCCCGATTCAGTGGCTGTACCTTATCAGCGATCTGCTGGTACTTGGTTTGTCTCTGAGCTATATTCCCGTTAAGCGGATTGCCTATTCCCTGCTGACGGTGATCCTGTCGGGACAGATTATCGGCTGGATTCAAAAGTTGAACCTGCCAAAAACCGGGCGTTTGTCGTAAGCCGACAAACGCCCGGTTTTTATCATTCCCTGTTGATTGCGTCCCAGTTGGCACGGCCGGTGCACTTGGCAAGGGCCAGCAGTTCCTGTGCCAGCGCATCGGTCAGCTGACCGGGCGTTAAGCGCCAGCGCCAGTTGAAGCCGACGGTGCCGGGCTGGTTCATCCGGGCCTCGTTGCCCAGGCCCAGATGGTCCTGGATGGGAATAATGCAGTCCTTGGCCACCGACCGCATTGCCAGATGAATCAGAACCTTGTACATCTGATTGTCCGGGGTGTAGTAGTCCCCCAGATAGTCCCGCACCTGCTTTCTGGCATCCTTTTCAAGGCCCGCAAACCAGCCGGCTACGGTCTCATTGTCGTGGGTGCCGGTATAGACTACACAGTGGGAATTGTAGTTGTGAGGCCAGTAGTCGTTGGCCGCACCGATGTCGGCGGGGTCAATGGCAAATTGCAGCACCTTCATGTTGGGGCAGCCGCTGTCCCGAACCAATTTACGGACGCCGTCGGTCATCAGGCCCAGATCCTCCGCAATGATATTCACATTGCCCAGCTGCCAGTGAATGGCGTTGAACAAATCCATGCCGGGGCCTTTTTCCCAATGGCCGAATCTGGCGCTGTCTGCCCCCGCGGGGATGGAAAAATACTCGTCAAAGCCACGGAAGTGATCCACGCGGACCACGTCATACAGCTTGAAGCTGTACCACATCCGGCTGCACCACCACTGGAAGTTGGTGGCTCTGTGGTAATCCCAGCGGTACAGGGGATTGCCCCAGACCTGTCCATCTGCCGCGAAGGCATCCGGCGGGCAGCCCGCAATGGCGGTGGGGGCGTTGTGCTCGTCCAACTGGAACAGCTCCGGATGTGCCCACACGTCCGCGCCATCGGGAGAGACGTAGATGGGGATATCGCCCACTATCTGAATATGCTTGCTGTTGGCATAGGCCTTCAGCTTCATCCACTGCTCATCGAACTTGAATTGCAGATATTTCTGGAACTCTACATCAAAATACAGCTCCCGGTTGTAATAGTCGATGGCAAAGCCCCAGTGCATCCGAATGTCCTCGGGCCACTGGCAGAAAGGAACATCGTCAAAGTAACTTTTCAGCGCCATGAACAGGGCAAAGTCATCCAGCCACCAGGCGTTGTTCCGGCAGAAGGACTGATACGCTGGATTCTGGGCAATGCTGCTGCGCTCATAGGCCTTGTGCAGCAGGTTCAGCCGGTTCTCGCTGAGCTTATCAAAATCCACTTTGGCAGGATTACTGCCGAAGTCCACGGCATCGCACTCGGCACGGGTCAGAACCCCCTCCTCGATCAGCGCGTCAAGGCTGATCATGTAGGGATTTCCGGCGAAAGCGGAATAGGCCTGATAGGGAGAATCGTCGGACGCGCCGTGGGCGGTGGCACCCAGAGGCAGAATCTGCCAGTAGCGCTGACCAGCCTTTTCCAGCCAGTCTACGAAATCATACGCTGCCTGGTCAAAGCAGCCGACGCCGTACCGGGACGGCAGGCTGGTGACAGACAGCAGGACACCTGCATATCGGTTCATAATGGAAACTCCTCTTTCTTCCAGAATCGCGCCGGGGAACCGGCACAAGCCGTTTCCGCATCCGGCAAGCAGAATTTGGAAACGTTTCTTTTCCCCGTAAGTATAGTACGTTTTGCGGAATTCGTCAATAACTTGTGTACCAGCGGACGCAAATTGACAATACCACCAAATCCGGATTTCATTTTTTGTCGTAAATACCGGAAATCGTATCTCATGTGCCGATTTAACCAAAACTCTGTTCTGTGGTATTTCTTGACACCATCTTCCTTCAATGGTAAACTTACGGTAAAATTCTTGAAAAGCAGGTGACGCTGATGACAGTCAGGGAAGTAACCTATGCTTCGATTGTAATCCGTATTCTCGCCTCATTTCTGCTGGGCGGCATCATCGGCATGGAACGGGGCATGAAAAACCGCCCCGCCGGACTGAGAACCTATATGCTGGTCTGTGTCGGCTCCTGCCTGATTATGCTGACGAATCAGTACATCTATCAAGTCTTTGGTGCCGGCGATCCCGTCCGCATGGGCTCTCAGGTGGTCAGCGGCATCGGCTTTTTGGGGGCTGGTACCATCGTGGTCACAAAGCGTAACCAGATTCGGGGCCTGACCACCGCCGCCGGACTGTGGGCCGCAGCTGCAGTGGGACTTGCCATCGGGATCGGGTTTTACGAGGCCGCCTCACTGGGCGGCTGTGCAATCTACGTCGTCTTGACGGTGATGCACCGGTGGGACGACCGGATGCACCGCAACTCCAAAATTATGGAGATTTACGTGGAACTGAGCACCGCGGTAACGCTGGGCAGCTTTATTCGCGGCATCCGGGGGCTGGGGCTGGAAATCGACAATTTGCAGCTAGACCACACGGAACCGGCAGAGGACGGTATCCGCTCCTTTATCGTCACACTGAAGTCCAGAGCGAAACGTAATCACCAGCAGCTGCTGGACAAAATTCGCACTGTGGATGGCGTTGTCTATCTGGAGGAGCTGTAATCACAAAAAGCGGACGATCAACACCGTCCGCTTTTCGTTTATGCTCAATAATCTGTGCTGTCATCAAAGTAGGCCTCCGGTTCGGCTTCCGCCCAGAATTCCGGCTCGATTTCCGGTTCCATCTCCTTCTGAGCCGCTGACGCCGTACTGCCGGTCGTCCACTTTGTCCCAGTGAGGACGCTGATGCCCCAAGCCTGGGTGGAAAGGCCGCCCCCCACAGGGGTGGAGGTCGCGCAGGAGGCGCCCGCGACAACCGACATCTCCCGGCCCCCCTGCATGGATGCGCTATACGTACAGGCGGTTTGCAACATGGTCGCGGCAAGGGCAATGTGGTAGTCACTGGTCACAACCGCCAGCTGCTTTATCTGCGGATACTTTTGGTTCAAAAGCGAACAGGTATTCTTTGCGTTTTCCGTGGTGCTCAAGGACTCCTTTTCCAGAATGATTCTGTCCTCACTGATGTCGTTGTTCATGAGCCAGATTGCCATGACTGCCGCTTCGGAGATACCCTTGACCCCGGATGTCTCTCCCCCGGTCACCGCGATATAGGCATTGGGATACTGCCGCGCCGCCTGCAAGGCAACGTTCAGGCGGTCAAACAGCTCCGGCTTCATGGAACCATCCCTGTTAAGGCCGTAGCCAAACACCACAATGCACAGGGAATCATCCTGGGCAAGCCCTTCCTGCAGACTGCGGCTGGAAGAGAAGCTTGAATGATTCAGGCGGTCCCAGTCGGACATGATCTGCCGCCACAGGACACCATGGGCCGGTGATTCCGTCTCCAGTGCCTCCAGGCAGGTTTCAATTGTCGCGGAGGAACCTTCCGGGCTGCTGCTGTAGGCCTTCAGCAGCTGCTGCCGGTACTCCTTGGTGTCTGCCTTCACCGGCAGGACGCCCCCTGACAGCACACACAGCAGCAGCGCTGCGGCACACAGCCGCTTTGCGCGCGCGGTCAATTGCCGCTCCGGATCTGAAGGAGCTTATTCTTCAGGTCGCTTTCCATTTTCGCCATCTCGACCTCCGCCGCCTGACGCTTGGCCCGTCCGTCAGCCTGAATCTTCATCACATCGTCCAGCGTCTGGATCAGTTCGGCATTGGTCTTTTTCAGGGTCTCGATATCCACAATGCCCCGCTCCGCTTCCTTCGCGGTTTCCACGGAAGCCATGTGCAGCTTCTCGGCGTTCTGCTTGAGCAGCGCGTTGGTGATGTCCGTCACCTGCCGCTGGGCCTGAGCTGCCTCGGTGGAGTGGGCGATGCCCAGGGCCAGAACCATCTGGTTTTTCCACAGGGGGATGGTATTGACCAGAGTGGTCTGGATTTTTTCCACCATCACATTGTCGTTATTCTGAATCATTCGAATCTGGGGCGCGGTCTGGATGGAGATGGCTCGCGTCAGCTCCAGATCGTGAATTTTCTTTTCAAACCGCAGGCACTTTTCCGACAAATCCCGGGCGGCCTGAGCGTCCTCGGCAAGGCCGGTTCGCTGAGCAGTCTCCTCCAGCTGGCGCAACTTACCGGAGCGCACCTGCTCCAGCTTCTGCTTGCCAGCCAGAATGTACATGGTCAGCTCCTTGAAATAGGTGAGGTTCTGCTCGTACATCTTGTCGAGAACCGCAGAATCCTTCATAAGCCGCACCTGATGCTGCTGCAACGCATCGCTGATCTTTTCCACGTTGGTCTCCGCCTTAGCATAGCGAGCCTTCATTGTTTCCAGCTTGTTTGCCTGCTTACGGAAGAAGCCGAACAGGCCCTTTTCCTCCTCGGCGTCAAAGCCCTTCAGCTCCCCCACCACGCTGGTGATCAGGTCGCCCACTTCCCCCAGATCCTGCGTGCGGACGTTTGCCAGAGCGGTATCGGAAAAATCCGCCATTTTCTTCTGGGTTCCTGCGCCGTACTGCAAAATCTGCGTGGTATTCTCCACGTCAATTTTCGCGGCAAAGTCATCCACAATTTTCTGCTCCTCAGGGGTCAGTGCAGCCTCCGGCTGGGTCTGCTGCATGGCGGTCTTCTCCGCCACTGCCAGCTCCGGGGCGTCGTTCAGGTCCGGTTCCAGCGTCAGGCTGGGAATGGTTTCTTCGTTCCACTGCGTGCTCATAGTCAAATCTCCCGTTTCTTCAGTTTTGAAAGCTCGTCATCTGTCAGGCCCTCCTGGGCCAAAAGGGTGTTCAGCACGGAAATATCGCTGGACACGTCCATGGCGGTATCCTGAAACACAGAATCCAGTAGCTTCTCAAAGGCCAGATTCAGGGTATCCAGCGTGTCCTCAATTTCCTTCTTTGCCGCACGGATATTGTCTCCCTGCGCCGGCTGGGCATCCATCTCCGCGTAGGCGTTCAGAAGCTTTACCGTCATGGGCAGGTAGTAATCCATCAGCTTTTTCAGGTCCGGTACGATCTCCGGGTGGGCCTGTGCCCGCTCAAAGATGCGCCGGACGATCAGCTCCATCCGGGAAATCTTGCCGGAAATTTCCTCGCCGGGGATGGCGTCGTTACACCGGCGGATCTCGGCGATGAAGGCGTTTCCCCGCTGCAAAACCTCCTGCACCCGGGGGTCCGCTGCCGCGGCGGTCTCCTGCTGCTTTTTCGCCGCTTCCAGTTCCTCCCTCTGCCGCTGCTCCAGTGCCAGACGGCTGCGCTCATAGTGCCGGTAGGTATCGTGGCTGGTAATCAGGCAGGTTCCTTCACGGTCCAGATGGCCCTCCAGAAACAGGCCGTCGTCGATCATTTTCACCAGCTCTTTGCGGACAAACTTGACATTTTTCCCCACGCTCCGTGCCAGCTTTTCCAGCGCGCAGTGGGTGTTGGTTCCCAAAGTCTTGCAGTATTTCTTGAACCGGCCCACCCGTTCCAGCCCCTGCACACCGTTTACAATCAAGCCAACGCCGCCGCCCAGGCCCACAAGGCCAAAAATCGCGGGAAACCCGGGAGCGCCGGTCACGGCCGCAAGAATGATTGTGGACAGAAAGCCGAGAAAACCGAAGCAGGACAGCAGGCTTCCGCCCACGATTTTCACGATTCCTACCGCAGTCTTTCCGTCGGTGCTGCCATACAGCACAGGAAGGGCTTCCCGCTGCTCGATCACGGTCGGCTTCTGCCTCGCCTGCGCAGTTCGGGAAGCATTGTCTACTGCCCGGGAAGCACTGTCCACCGCCCGGCGCACCGCTTCCCCGCCCAGATCAATGGCACAGTTCACCGTCCGGGTGATGGTCTGGTTCAATTTTCGATAATCCTGAGAGTTTACCGCCTGATCAATAATATCCTGAATATTCCTGCCAAGCGCTTCCCAGTCCTGATTGCTATTTGCCATACGATCCTCTCCACGAAATAGTGACCTTATTATAGCCTTTTCTTTCCAAAAACGCAAGAGGAAAGGCCGCCCATCCTGTAATCTTCACACATATTCCCAGAAAAAAACCATGGAACGCCGATTCGTTCCATGGTTTTTTGAGAATCCTTACAGATGCAGGACCCGGTCCTTGATTTCCTGGGTACGGCCCTGATTCCAGTACTGGGTACCGATATAGCCGCAGGTTCGTCTTGCCACGTTCATTTTGCTCTGGTCGGTATTGCCGCACTGGGGGCAGACCCAGATGAGCTTACCGTCGGCGTCCTCCTGAATGGAGATCTCACCGTCATAGCCGCACTCCTGACAGTAGTCAGACTTGGTGTTCAGCTCGGCATACATGATGTTGTCGTAAATGAACTGCATAACCTCCAGCACCGCATCAATATTCTGCTGCATGTTGGGCACCTCCACATAGCTGATGGCGCCGCCGGGAGACAGCCGCTGGAACTCCGCCTCAAAGGACAGCTTGGTAAAGGCGTCGATCTGCTCGCTGACGTGGACGTGGTAGGAGTTGGTGATGTAGCTCTTGTCGGTAATGCCGGGAATGATGCCGAACCGCTTCTGCAGGCACTTGGCAAACTTGTAGGTAGTGGATTCCAGCGGGGTGCCGTAGAGGGAGTAGTCGATGTTCTCCGCCGTCTTCCACTGCTTGCACTTATCGTTCATCTTCTGCATGACAGACAGGGCAAAGGGCTTGGCTTCCTCGTCGGTGTGAGACTTGCCGGTCATGTACTTGACGCACTCATAAAGGCCGGCGTAGCCCAGAGAAATGGTGGAGTAGCCGCCGTAGAGCAGCTTATCAATGGGCTCGCCCTTGGGGAGCCGGGCCAGAGCGCCATACTGCCACAGGATGGGAGCCGCATCGGAAAGGGTACCCTTCAGCCGCTCGTGACGGCATCGCAGCGCCCGATGGCACAGCTCCAGACGCTCCTCAAAAATCTCCCAGAACTTCGTCACGTCCCTGCCGGAGGACAGCGCCACATCCACCAGATTGATGGTGACGACGCCCTGATTGAAGCGGCCGTAGTACTTGGGCTGGTTGGTTTCCGGGTCAACATAGGGGGTCAGGAAGGAGCGGCAGCCCATGCAGGTGTAGCAGTGGCCCTCGCCGTTCTTATCCACCTTCAGCTCCAGCATCTTCTTCTCGCTGATGTAGTCAGGCACCATCCGCTTTGCGGTGCACTCAGCCGCAAGACGGGTCAGGTAGAAATAGGGGGTGCCCTCCCGAACGTTATCCTCCTCCAGCACGTAAATCAGCTTGGGGAAAGCAGGGGTAATCCACACGCCCTTTTCGTTCTTCACACCCTCGTAGCGCTGACGCAGGGTCTCCTCAATGATCATGGCAAGATCCTTCTTCTCCTGCTCGTTTCTCGCCTCATTGAGGTACATGAACACGGTGATGAAGGGAGCCTGCCCGTTGGTGGTCATGAGGGTCACCACCTGGTACTGGATGGTCTGCACGCCCCGGCGGACTTCCTCCCGCAGCCGGTCCTCCACCACCTTGGTGACGGATTCTTCACTGGGGGAAACGCCGAAGGCTGCCATTTCCTTTTCCACGCTCCTGCGAATCTTCTCCCGGCTGATCTGGACAAAGGGCGCCAGATGGGTCAGGCTGATGGACTGCCCGCCGTACTGGTTGGAAGCCACCTGCGCGATGATCTGGGTCGCGATATTGCAGGCCGTGGAGAAGGAATGGGGCTTCTCGATCAGGGTGCCGGAGATCACGGTGCCGTTTTGCAGCATATCCTCCAGATTCACCAGATCGCAGTTGTGCATATGCTGGGCATAATAGTCAGAGTCATGGAAATGGATGATACCAGCCTCATGGGCCGCCACGATGTCCGGGGGCAGCAGAATCCGGCGGGTAATGTCCTTGCTGACCTCGCCTGCCATGTAGTCGCGCTGGACCGCGTTGATGGTGGGGTTCTTATTGGCGTTCTCCTGCTTGACCTCCTCGTTGTTGCACTCGATCAGGCTGAGAATCCGGTCGTCGGTGGTGTTGGACTGACGGGCCAGAGAACGGGTATAGCGGTAGGTGATGTATTCCTTGGCAACCTCAAAGGCGCCGTGGGCCATGATGGCCTTCTCCACCAGATCCTGAATCTCCTCCACAGAGGGACTGCGGCCCATTTCCTCGCAGGAAATCTGCACACTCTCGGAGATTCGCTGAATCTGCAGCGGGGTCATCCGCACCTTCTCATCCACGGCATTGTTGGCCTTGGTCACCGCCATGATGATCTTATCAATGTCAAAAACGGCTTCTGCGCCGTTGCGTTTAATGATTTTCATTGGGTACTCCTCCTTGGGGGTTCTGTAGGTCACAAGACTGATGCTGGGCTTATTATACAAGATATTGTGGTTTTGTCAAGTCCCAGACACAAAATACAGTATATTCCTTTTCGCCGGAAAAAAGTTGTCGTTTTTGGGGCGTACGAAAACCGCCTGCAGGGCAGTCGATTGTTGTCGTTTTTCACGGCTTTTTAAAAGAAAGGTTTGAAATTGGGAGCGGATTATAGTATAATTTCAAAAAGTACCTTTACATAACCCTGTGTGTTTCTCCGCAAAAAATGAAAGGAGCAATTTTCGTGAAAAATAATTTCGGCATTTTGCCATCCGGTGAGGAAGCAGGCCTCTACACAATATCCTGTGGCGGTGTCACCGCTGGGATTACAGACTACGGCGCGGCGCTGGTCTCCCTGCTGGTTCCCGACAGCGCGGGCAATCTGGCTGACGTGGTGCTGGGCTTTGACGACTGCGTGGGCTACGCAAACGGCGACGGCTGTCTGGGTGCAACCGTCGGACGCAGCGCCAACCGCATTCAGGGCGCGGCCTTCCGCCTTGGAAACAGAGACTTCTGCCTGACGCCCAACGAAAACGGCAACAATCTGCACTCCGGCCCCGACTTCTACTTCAAAAGGCTGTGGACGCTCATTTCCTACACCGGCACTGAAGTCGTTCTGGAACTGCACAGCCCCCACGGCGATCAGGGCTTCCCCGGAAACGCTGAGATCCGTGTGGCCTACTCTCTGGACGCCTCCGGCGGCCTGCACATCGTATACGATGGAATCTGCGACCAGGACACCGTGTTCAACCTCACCAACCACAGCTACTTCAATCTGCGCGGTCATGAGTGCACTGAAGCCGCCATGGAGCAGGTGCTGACCCTGCCCGGCAGGTTCTTCACCCCTGCAGACGCCGGGAATATTCCCACCGGCGAAAAGCGCAGCGTGGAGGGAACGCCCATGGATTTCCGGGTGCCCAAGCCCATCTCCCGGGACCTGCATCAGGATTATGAGTGCCTTCAGCTGCAGGGCGGCTATGACCACAACTGGGAGGTCTTCTGCAACCCCTGTGCCCAGCTCCATGACCCGGTCTCCGGTCGGAGCATGGCGGTCTATACCGACTGCCCCGGCATTCAGTTCTACTCCGGCAATTTTCTGGATGCGCATGGCAAGGGCGGCGTATACTACGGAAAGAATACCGGCGTTGCTCTGGAAACCCAGTATTATCCGGACGCGCTGCACCATCCCGACTGGCCCCAGCCCATCACAAAGGCCGGGCAGCGCTATCACAGCGAAACTGTTTACCGTTTTCAGTGGTAACCATTCGCGGGGAAGAGTCCATGGCTCTTCCCCGCTTTTATGCACTTCCTGGCAATGTGCGCATAAACTGTCCTATAAGCGTATGCTTATCTTCATATTGGGAGGTATTTCCATGTCAGACCAATGCCAGGACACTCTGCGCAGCGATTCCAGCGATCTGCGCCAGACCATGTCCATCCACACACGGAAGATCACTGACTCCTGCCGTGACAAGGACTGCATTGAAGATCTCCGGGTCTACCTGACCTGCGGTTCTCAGCAGCTTCTGGACACAGCCGCCAATGTCCGGGTCCGCAGCGCGGAACTGATTCACACCTACATCGATGTGGAGCCTGTTGCCTTTGACCGGAACCACTACTGCATCGACATTACTTTCTACTACCGTGTGCTGGCGGACGCGGTGGTAGGCTCCTGCCGGCCCACGACCCTCTATGGACTTGCTGTATTCAGCAAACGGGCCGTTCTGTGCGGCGAGGACAGCCGCGCCCATATCTTCCGCAGCGATACCCGCCTGGGCAGCCCCGACGGGCACACGATTTGCGCGGCGAACCGGCCTACCGCCGTGGTGGAAGTTCTGGACCCCATGGTGCTGGGTTCCAAGATCCGAGATGTAGGCGAATGCGCCAGCGACACCGTAACAGCGCAGATTCCGCAGGGCATCTGCGCCGTCTTCGACGAGGAGCTGGTGCTCTCCGGCGGGCAGCGGCGGCTGTTTGTCACCCTGGGGCAGTTCTCCATTGTCCGGCTGGAACGGGACGCCCAGCTGGTGATCCCGGTGCTGGACTACTCCATTCCCACCAAAGAGTGCTGCGACGCCGCCGGGGGCTGCTGCACCGAGGATCCCTGCGAGATGTTCAGCCGGATTCCCTTCCCCTCCAAACAGTTTTCCCCCGACCACTGCGACGAACGACGCGACGACAGCAGCCAGTGCAGCTGACAATGCCCGCCGGGTTCTCCCGGCGGGTTTCCTTTTGCCCAACGCAATTGGTGATTTCATCACGGAATTTCTCCGGAATATGGATATACTAAAGGCAAATAGATACCAAGGAGGATTTCCCCATGTCCGCAATAAATCTGAACGCCGAAGCCTTCCGCACCGCGCTGTCACAATCTGACAAACCTGTGCTGGTGGAATTCTGGGCGCCCTGGTGCACCTACTGCCGCCGCATCGGGCCGGCGTATGACAAAATCGCCGAGCAATACGCAGATTCCCTGATTGTGGGAAAGGTCAATATCGACGACGAGGCCGCGCTTTCCCGGCAGGAACAGATTGAAGTGATTCCCACGCTGGTGCTGTATCAAAACGGACAGGCTATCGCTTCTCTTGTCGCGCCGGAATCCAAGGCCATGATCGACCAGTTTCTGGAGGAGTCTTTGAAAAAATGAAAAATGCAGACAAATCCGGGCTTTTCGATATGGTCATTCTCGGCGGCGGGCCGGCCGGGTTCACCGCTGCCCTGTATGCCGCCCGGGCGGGACTGTCCGCGTTGGTGCTGGAACAGCTGTCTCCCGGCGGGCAGATGGCGCTGAGCCATCAGATCGACAACTACCCCGGCTTCGAGGACGGCATTGACGGCTTCAAGCTGGCGCAGAAAATGGAAGCCCAGGCCCTGCGGTTTGGCGCGGTGACGGAGCTGGCGGGAGTTCGAGCCGTGGACCTTTTTTCCAATCCCAAGGTGATACAAACCAGTGATGGGACATTCTACGCAAAAACCGTGGTAATCGCCACCGGGGCGATTCCCAAAACGCTGGGGCTGCCGGAGGAGCAGGCTCTGACCGGACGGGGCCTGCACTACTGCGCCGCCTGTGACGGGATGTTTTACCGGGGAAAAACCGTGGTGGTTGTGGGCGGCGGGAACAGCGCGGCGGCGGATGCGCTGCTGCTCAGCCGCGTGGCGAAAAAAGTCGTTGTTGTCCACCGCAGAGATACCCTGCGGGCGGAAAAAATTTATCACGCGCCGCTGATGGACGCGGAAAATGTGGAATTCCGCTGGAATAGTGAGGCTGTTCGGTTCTCCCATGGGGACAGGCTCACCGGCATTCGTATCCGGAACAAGCTCAGCGGCACGGAAGAAGAAATTCCCTGCGACGGCGTTTTTATCAGCGTCGGACGGCGTCCGGCAACGACGCTGTTTGAAGGCCAGCTCAAGCTGGACGAGCAGGGGTATCTCGTTGCCGACGAGACCACCGCCACCGAGCTTCCGGGCGTTTACGCCGTCGGCGATGTGCGGACCAAACCGGTACGTCAGGTAGTCACCGCTGTTGCTGACGGAGCTGTGGCGGTGCATATGGCGGAAGGCTTTCTTTCCGATCGGGAGGGATAACACATGCGGTATCTGGTTTCGTTTCTGGAAGGCATCGTCACCTTTCTGTCCCCCTGCCTGCTGCCTATGCTGCCCATCTATGTATCCTATTTTGCCGGCGGCGGTCAGCGCTGCACCGGCAAAACCCTGCGCTGTGCCCTCGGCTTCGTCGTCGGGTTTACTGCGGTATTTACGGCAATGGGCGCCCTTGCCGGCAGCATCGGCAGCCTGCTCCTGCGATATCAGCGGATTGTCAATCTGGTCAGCGGCATCATTGTCATTGTATTCGGGCTGAACTATCTGGGCCTGTTCCGCTGGAATCTGTTTCACGGCGGCAGCCGGGTTCTGGACGCACAGGACATGACCTTTTTCTCCGCCGCCCTGTTCGGAATCATCTTCTCACTGGGCTGGACCCCCTGCGTTGGCGCGTTTCTCGGCTCCGCGCTGGCCCTCGCCACCCAGCAGGGGCACGTCCTTGAGGGCACGCTCATGCTGCTTGCCTACTCGCTGGGATTGGGCATTCCCTTCCTGCTCAGCGCCGTCCTGATCGACGCGCTGAAGGGGGCGTTTGACTGGGTAAAGCGGCATTATCAAATCATCAATCTGCTCAGCGGCGGTTTCCTGATCCTGATCGGCATTCTGATGGCCTCCGGAATGCTGGGCCGGCTGCTGCGGCAGCTGGCATAGGAGGGAACCAATGAACAGCAAGAAAACCCTGATTCTCGCGGCAGCCGTGCTGATCGCGCTGCTGGCAGTGGCCTATTGGCTCTATGGAAATCTGGAGTCCCAGCAGGAGGCCGTGCGGCTGGCTTCCGCCGAACCCGCCGCGATGGAGACGGAAAACACCGTGCCGGCAGTGACTGCGCCGGACTTCACCGTGTATGATCTGGATGGGAACCCGGTTTCCCTGTCCGATTTTTTCGGCAAGCCCATCGTTCTGAATTTCTGGGCCAGCTGGTGCGGGCCCTGCAAGATGGAGCTGCCGGATTTCCAGGAAACCTATGAGGAACTGGGCGGCGACGTACAGTTCCTCATTGTGAATCTGACGGACGGAGGCCGGGAGACAGTTGAAACCGCCTCCACCTATCTGAAGGAGCAGGGATACACCCTCCCCGCCTACTACGACACTCAGCTCAGCGCCGCCACAGCCTATGGTGTCAACGCCATTCCGTGTACCTATTTCATCGACGCACAGGGCCGGGCCGTAGCCCGTTCCTCCGGTGCTATCGATGCCAAGACGCTTAGGAAGGGTATTGCGATGGTTCAATGAACGAAGCACAGCCGGGAACGGACTTCCGTTCCCGGCTGCTGGCACCCCAGAGAGGACTCTAACCTCCGACCTGCCGCTTAGGAGGCGGCCGCTCTATACAGCTGAGCTACTGGGGCTTATTTACCCCGCTATTTTACCTGAGATATGTCCTTCTGTCAAGCGGTTTCGGACAGAAAACCACGGCGGCCCAAGGGCCGCCGTGTGGCTTCAGTTGTTTAAATCATGGTGGAAGCCGGGACTGTCCGGCGACAGGGCGAGGAAGCGGTAGCCGTTGCGCTTGCCCCAGCGGAGAATGTCCTCCACGGCATCCACGCTGTAGCTGTGAATATCGTGCTGCAAGACAATCGATACCCGGTGTTGCTCAATGCCCTCGATGACGTTGTCCACCACTTTTTCCGTCTTTTTTGTCTCGCCGGCATCTCCGGAATACACGTTCCAGTCAAAATACTGGAAGCCTGCGTCCTGCACCGCCTGAGTCAGGAAGGTCATGATACCCTCGCAGCTTTTGCGGCTGACCAGATTGGAACTGCCGCCGGGGAACCGCATCAGGGTGGTTTTCACGCCAGTGTTGTCATAAATAATGGACTGCATCCGCATCAGGTCGTCAAAGTAGGCCTCGGGACTGGAATAGATCTGCCCGTAATCATGGCTGACGGAGTGGATACCGATGCTGTGACCCCGGTTCACGATCTGCTTCATCATCCGCCCGCTGCCGGAGCCGACCACGAAGAAGGTCGCCTTTGCGCCGTAATCATCCAGTACGTCCAGCAGCTGCTCGGTATAGGCGCTGGGACCGTCGTCAAAGGTCAGGTAGACCACCTTGCCCTCGGGGTAAACCGTATCCTGCCAGGGCTGGGTAACAACCTCTACATTTCGGGTGACCACGGCTGTATTTTCGCAGCTGTCCGCAACCGTATAGGTGATTGGGTAGGTTCCGGCGGTCAGCCAGTCCACCTCGCCCTCTACCTGCACCATGGCAGTCACGTCGCCATCCACGTTATCCGTAGCGGTAAAACCCGGCTCTTCATAGCGGGTGCCCAGCGTGATGACATAATCCTCGCCGCCTTCCAGAAGGATCTCCGGCAGAACCATGTCCCGCATGGGGATTTTCCGCTTTGCTACGGCGGGATTGCCGGAGGAATCGGTGACCGCGTAGGTCACAAGTCCCGGCTCCTCCGTCCGCACCACCCGGTCCGTGATGTCGCCATCGTAATTATCGGTGGCGGTAAAGCCCGCCTCCTGATAGATTACGCCCTCCTCCAGAGAGCCTTCCGGGTCTTCCGTCAGGGTAATGGTTGGTGCTTCCGTATCAATGACCCGGATCTCCCGCTGCGCGGATGCCTGACAATTCAGCCATTCCGCGCAATAGGTAATCGTATATTTGCCCAGTTTTCCCTCATTCAGATCCGTTTCCCGGCGAATTTCCAGATTCCCCGGGGTGTAGCCGTCCTTCAGGAACATGGTTCCGCGCAAAACCGGTGTCACACCGGGTTCCGTATAGCTGTCCCCATACTCCAAAAGAACCTTCGGTTCCCCCGTCAGCACCAGCTCCAGTGAAAAATGATTGATGTGGAATACCGTAAAATACGCCGCCGCTGCCAGCACCCCGAGGGTCAGTATCGCGGTCAAAACCCACAGCATCGGCCTGCCGCGCTTTTTCGATGATTTCTCCATGCCAACGCTCCCTTTTCTCAGTTGACATAACTATACTCGATTCCGGCTCAAAAAGAAAGAGGGTAATTCTTATTTTTTATTCCCAGCATCCGCATTAACTCCGGGAGCACCGGCTCAAACTTGACGCCGTACCAGTGGGCAGGCCGGGCTATGGTGCATTCTATGCACCTGCAAGTAAAGTCTGCCGCAATTTTAGCGGATTCATACAATCCTTTTTCTGCCGCCAGCGCGCCGGTAAAGGCGGCGGCAAACAGGTCGCCGGTGCCGCTGAAGCTGCCCGGCAATCTGGGGTGGGCGTACCGTTTGACCTCCCCGCAATCCCGCAGGAGCAGGCCCGTATCTTCCTCCCCCACGCCTGTCAGGATTATCCGGTCGTTGGGCAGCGCTTCCAGCAGCTCCCGGGCATAGGATGCATCGGTTCTGTCCCGGCAGGGCAGCCCGGCAAGCAGCGCCGCTTCTGTCAAATTGGGAAGAATCATATTCGTTCTACCGCACAGCTTTTTCATTTCCCGGACATAGTCCCCATCAAAACCAGAATACAGCCTGCCGTGGTCTGCCATGGCGGGGTCCACAATGCAGGTCCCCCCCGGCGACAGCATTGTGTCCATGATCTGCATAGCCGTATGGATGGCGGGAATGCTTCCGAGATAGCCCGTCAGAATCACGTCAAAGGTAATCCCATTCTTTTTCCAGTGCTCCACAATTTCCGGCATTGCGCCAGACAGGGGCACAATGGCAGGCTTTCCAAAGCCGCCGGTGTGGGTGGACAGCAGCGCCGTAGGCAACACGCAGGCTTCGTGTCCACAGGCGGACAGCACGGGAAGGGCTACCGTTAATGAGCATTGCCCCACACAGGAAATGTCCTGAATCGTCAAAATCCGTTTGTAGCTCATACGCCCTCCACCGGGTCCATGTCCAGTCCCAGTTCCCGGGGCAGGAACCGGGGACACACCGCCTCCGAGGTGACGATCACCGACGCCGCCAGCATGGAGCCGATTTCCACAGATTCCGCCATACTTTTTCCGTAGGTCATGCCGATCACCGCTCCGGCGCAGAAGGAATCGCCCGCCCCCGTGGTGTCCACTACGTCCACCTTCCGGGCGGGGCAGTAGCCCTTCTCCCCTGCCAGATTGGCATAGACCGCCCCGTCCGCGCCCATGGTGACAATCATGCCGGGAATCTGAGCGGCAGTGATCCTTTCTGCCAGAATATCCGCCATTTCCTCTGGATTTTTGCCGGAATAGTCCTCAAAAAACAGAAGCCCCGCTTCCTGAAGGTTGCACACAAGGCAGTCCGTGGATTTCATAAAATCCCGGCGCTCCAGCGCCACGCTCATATTGCCAACCACAGCGTAGACCTTTTTCCCGTGCTTCCGGGCCAGACGGAACACCCGCTTGATAATCTCCTTGTCCAGATCGATTTCCACAATGACACTGTCCGCGTCCGCGAAAATTTCGTCGCCCTGGCTGTCCAGAATATCAAGAAGCGGCCCCATATCCGGGCGTTTGGAGATGGAAGCCGCCACATCGCCGGCGTTATCAAACACCGCCAGCCAGGTACCCAGGCCATCCGGCGTCTTGCGGATGTAGTTCGTATTTACCCGGTGGTTCCGGAGCTTTTTCAGGACATCCTCTCCGTCCCCGCTTTCATCGGTGAGACTGACCAGCGTGGGGCACAGCTCACAGTTGGCGATGTCCTCCGCCACGTTCCGACCCACGCCGCCGTGGACGCGCTCCACCCGGCCCACGTTGCGTCCCGTGGGAATAAAGGATGCCTCCGGATACCCCTTGATATCCACAAAAATCATACCGATCACCACAATGCCCATCGCTTCCGCCTCCGCAGTCAGAATATGCGGATATTATACCACAGCCATGCCAAATTGCAACAAAAAGCCCTGGTTGTGGAAATGCGCTGCCATTAACACATGAAAAAGCCAAAAGTCGCTGCAATAAAGCGGCTTCTGGCTTTTCTGCCCGTCAAACGCAAACGGCTTGAGAGCGTTTGCACGATCATGCGTCAATTCCCCGGATCCGTTCGTCCATGTGGATATTCGCCCAAGGTCAGCTTTGGCTGTTCACTGCCCGCTATCTACTTCACGCGGTGTTTTGCCTTTCTTTTCGCCAACAGCACGGCATGAAATCCGCTTATTTTCTCTACCAGCAATACGCCATACCGGAGTATGGATTCCGTCGCGATGGCAAACACCCCGAACAGCATGACGCACTCCATGGACATATGCGTGATGCCGAAGATGTCGCCAAGATAGATACTGCAGATCAACAGACCCGCAATGCAGCCCGCCCAGGCAATCCAGCGAAGCGGATTCAGCGGCTTGCTGATATGGTGCAGAATCATGAATCCAACGATGGCAAGGAGCATGGTACAGGCAGTGGAAATGTCCGTCTCATTGACACCAAATACTCTGCCAAAGATCACCAGCGCGCCTACCACAAGAAAATCCGTCAGTCCCGCAGGCAGCGCTTTGATCAGAACATTGGGCAGAAAGCGCCCGTGAATGACGTCCCCGTTTGGCTGCAGGGCAAGGAAAAAGCCGGGGATTCCGATGGTAAACATACTGATGAGAGAAATTTGCGCAGGTTCCAGAGGATAGTTCAGCATGAAGCAGGCGGAGAACACCGCCATCAGGAAAGAAAAAATGTTCTTCACCAGAAACAGGCTTGCAGAACGCTGGATATTATTCACCACCCGTCGCCCTTCCGCCACCACCGATGGCATGGTGGAAAAGTCGGATTCCAGTAAAACCAGCTGGGAAACCTGCGCCGCCGCGTCACAGCCCGATGCCATGACAACGGAGCAGTCCGCTTCCTTCAGGGCAAGCACATCATTGACGCCGTCTCCCGTCATGCCCACAGTATGTCCTGCGCTCTGCAATGCCCGGACAAGCTGCCGCTTCTGTTCCGGGGTCACCCGTCCAAATACGGTATACCGGGCTGCCGCCTCCTGAACGGCTTCCTCCGTATCCAGCGTGGCGGCATCGATGTAAGATTCAGCCCCGTCAATCCCGGCTTCCAACGCAATCTGGGAGACGGTCAGCGGATTGTCTCCGGAGATAACCTTGATTGCCACACCTTGCTCGGCAAAAAACCGGAAGGTCTCCGGTGCCTCCCGTCGGACGGGATTGGTCAGCAGAATCAGCCCCATGGGAATCACGGGTTCCGTCAGCGCCTGTCCGTCCGGTGTTCCTTCGCACCTGCCGAACAGAACCGTCCGATAGCCGTCCGCGCTGTAGCTTTCCACCAACGGACGGTACTTCTCGTAATTCTCCCCCAGAACAAACTCCGGCGCGCCGAGGACATAGGCATTATCCGGGAAAACAGCAGCGCAATACTTGTATGTAGAGGAGAAGGGAAACACAGCTTCGGCATTCTTTTTGAGCGGTGTGTTGAAGTAACGCTTCAGCGCCTGCATGGTCTGATTTCCCTCGGGCATGGCGGCAACCAGCGCACTGATCTGCGCTTTCAGGCCAACCCCCTGGGCAGGATCGAACCCATCCATGGGGATTACGCTGCTGACCTGCATCTCATTTTCCGTGATGGTGCCGGTTTTGTCCACACACAGCACATCCACTCTGGCAAGGGCTTCGATGCACTTCATATCATGGACGAGAACCCTTTGGGATGCCAGACGGATCACACTGACCACCAGCGCAACACTGGCCAGCAGATACAGTCCCTCCGGAATCATGCCGACCACGGCAGCTACCATGGAGAGAATGCTGCTCTGGAAGGACGCGCCGTTGAAAACGAACTGCTGAACAAACAGGAAAATGCCAATGGGCACAATCAAGATGCCCATAATTCCCACCAGCCTGTCCAGCACCCGGAGCATTTCCGAGTGTTTCTTCCGATCCTGCGCCTTGGCCTCCAGCGTCAATTGGGAGATATAGGATTCCGCTCCCACCCGCTCCAGCCGGGCAAAGCATTCCCCGGAGACGACAAAGCTTCCGGACATGAGCAGATCTCCGGGTTCCTTTTTCAAATCGTCGGACTCGCCGGTGAGGAGTGACTCGTTGACGGAAATGTCACCCTCCAGCACCTCGGCATCCGCGCAGATCTGGTCCCCCGCCCGGAAAATCACCACGTCATCCAGAACCAGCTCCTCTGCGGGGATTTCCTGCCGCACGCCGTCACGAATCACCAGCGCTCTGGGGGCGTTCAGCATAGTGAGCTTATCCAGCGTTTTCTTCGCGCGGATTTCCTGAAGGATGCCGATAAACAGATTGGAGATGACCACCGGCAGGAAGGTCAGACTGCGCAGAGAGCCTGCCGCTATTACCAATACTGCCAGCACCGCGAACACCAGATTGTAATAGGTGAACAGGTTGCTCTTGATGATCTGGCCCACTGTTTTGGACTCCGATTTTACGGATGTATTGCCCCATCCGCCGCTGATGCGTTCCTGCACCTGCCCTTGGGTAAGTCCATTGACAATATCCGCCTGATAGCGCACCGGCTGCACGCCCACCGCTGTCTCTTCCTTTTTCTGCTGCTTCCTTTTTTTCATAAAAGTTCGTTCTCTCTTTACATCAGCGTAAGCAGTTACCTGTAACAGGAATCCGCCTGTGATCTATGCCTGCTTCCTCTGCATTGGAGCGCAACTGAGGAATGGCTTCCGGATCACAGTATAGCATATTTTCTTCCAAAAGAACATAGTCAAAAGAAATTGTTTATCCGGGACAATACCGGACTTCCTGGTCCTTTTCCGTTCGGTTTCCCAATTACCATTTTTTAGGATATGTCGCCCATAAACAGACCTGAGAGTCAATATTGGGATAGACTTTTCCGCTTTCATCTGGTATACTACCCTTGGTAAGGGAGGCATAACCATGAAACAGGAAGAAAAGAGTCGGAAAAGCAGAGAGCATATTCTGGAATACGCCTTTGCGGAATTCGCCGAGCAGGGCTATCTGGGTGCGTCGGTGAACACTATCTGCGCCGCCGGAAAAATCTCTAAGGGACTTCTGTATCATTATTACGCGGATAAAGACGCACTGTATCTGGCCTGTGTGGAAGCTTGCTTTCAAGAACTGACCGCCGCCCTTTCCGCCACTCTGAATGCCCAGACCGTCACGCCGGATCAGTATTTCGACGCCCGGCTGGTGTTCTTTGCCCAGCACCCCCGGCACCAGCGGCTGTTCTGCGACACCGTGGTCAATCCGCCCCGGCATCTGCTCCGGGAGCTGAAGGCCTGCCGGGCTTCCTTTGACGAACTGAACGAGACCATGCTCACCGCCATTCTGGAAAAGGAAACGCTGGCATCGGGGCTGAGCATCCCGGATGCCATTGCTCAGCTGCGCATCTTTGAGGACTGCGTCAGCACCTACCTGAAGAATGCCGATCTGGAGCAGCAGCAGACGGACAAGCACAATCAGCTGTGCCGGCAGACCTTTCAGACCATGCTCTATGGATTGATTGCCCGGACGTAATCATGATCCCGTCCCATGAGGTTTAACCGCGTGGGACGGGCTTTTTTGCGGAAATTGTGCAGACTATATATTGACCACTTGGTCTGTTTGTGCTATACTCTCATAAAACAGACCTGTAAGTCAACTATTTTGCATGAAAGAAGGAACCCCTCAATGTCTAAAGAGGACCCCGAAACCCAATCCATTCTCGCCGATATACCTCCGGCAGAGGCAATCGTCAAGCTGGCAATTCCAGCAACGCTGGCCCTGCTTGCCAAGGCGGTTTACAATCTGGTGGACACCGCCTATATCGGATTGCTGAACTCCGATATCGCCCTGACAGCCGTGGGCGTCACCGTGCCTCTGCTCTTGATTATGGTATCCGTTGAGAACATATTCGCGGCAGGCGCAGCAGTGCTGGCAGGCCGCCAGCTGGGCGCGAAAGAGCCGGACGCCGCCAGCCGCACCGTCACGACCGTCATCGGTCTTTCCATCATCATCGGCATCGCGCTGTGCGTGGGCGGCATCGTGTTTATTGACCCGCTGATGCGCGCCTTCGGTGCATCGGAGGCTTCCCTGCCGCTGGCAAAGGACTATGCCTTCTGGATGTTCGTTGCCGCGTTGGCAAATCTGCCCGCCCAGAGCATGAACTGCGCCGCCCGGGCGGAATCCTCCGTGAAGATTTCCTCGATTGCGGTGATTACCGGTGCTGCCCTGAATATCCTGCTGGATCCGGTATTCATGTTTGACTGGGGACTGAACATGGGTGTGGAGGGCGCGTCTCTGGCAACCACCGTGTCCCAGTTTGTGACCTTTTTCATTCTCACCGGATTCTATGTCAGCGGCCGTTCGGTCATCAAAATCCGTCTCAGTGCCTTCCGGCCCAGTTGGAAGTTTGTCAAGTCCGTCGCCATGATTGGCATTCCCACGGCGGTGATCCAGATCTGCCTGTCCGTGGCGGCATCCCTGACCAACATTGCCGCAGCGTCCCTGCCCCAGTCCGATGAAATCATCGCCGCTTACGGCGTGGTCCAGCGGCTTGTGCTCATTGGCTGCTATGTGGTCATGGGCTTCATGCAGGGCTATCAACCGGTGGCATCCTACGCCTTCGGCGCAAAGAACGAGGAGCGGTTCCATCAGTCGGTGCGCTTCGCCCTGAAGGGCGCGCTGCTTCTGACGGTTTTGGTGGAGGCGGCCTACATTCTGCTGGCAAAGCCGCTGATCCTGCTGTTTAACAGCAACCCCGTCATCGTGGACTATGGCAGATGGCTGCTGGTATCCCAGATGGCGCTGTACCCGGCCTTCGGACTGTGCTACATGATGACGATTACCTATCAGACCATCGGGGAAGCCGGATATGGACTGTTCCTGTCCGCAATCCGGCAGGGACTGTTCTACATTCCCTTTATTCTGATTCTGCCAAAGCTTCTGGGTGTCGGCGGAATCTACGCTTCTCAGTCGGCCGCCGACGTATTAACCATTCTGGTATGTATTTTTTCCATTCCCGCAATGAAACGCATCGCGTCCAGAAATATGCGGCAAAATGAGCAATAACCATATGAGTTCCAAGGCATCATGTCATTTCGTCCGTAATACACGAGTACCGGCCTGATTTGCTGCATTTCCCTCTCAATCATAACCACCGGCCGTGCCGGTGGTTATGATTATAGATTCAATTGTGAGAAGCCCGGTAGAAAAACTCCATCTTTCACAGGAAAATCTATGCCGCATAGAATGGCGTATGAAGGGAGTGCTAATTATGGATTCTTACTGCGCAAAGGGGTGCGCCAGTCATATGACCGATCCGGGAGCGGTCCCCTTTACCATAAATATGGGGCAGATGTCGCGGCAAAACCAGAATTTCCGGACCGCGCTTTGGACGGGGAATCATCTGCAATTGACAGTGATGTGTATTCCGTTTCGGGGTGAAATCGGTTTGGAGTTGCATCCGGACACAGATCAGCTGATTCGTGTAGAGGAAGGTCAGGCCACCGTTCGTATGGGAAAGAACCGGGATCAGATGACCTTCCAGCGGTGTCTCGGCGTGGGGGACGCAGTGCTGATTCCTTGCGGAACCTGGCACAATATTGTGAACACCGGAAATCGGATGCTGAAGCTCTCCTCCGTTTATGCCCCGCCCCAGCATCCAAGGGGGACGGTCCATCGGACGAAGGCAGACGCGCAACGGGATGAGAAGTAACCGATCGTAGGCATCAGGAATGGAACCATGCTGCTTACATGGATTTTTCCATAGTAACAGCTTGTACCGAGAAAAGCTACTCATATACGGCGTATCCGTTTGAGCACTTTTTCCGGTCTTTCCATGATCACATACTGTCGGCTGGACAGCCAGAATTGTACTTTCATGAGCCTGGTTAGGAAAGTATACAAAACACGTGCCCCATGTGAATGTATCACTCTCGGGGCACGTGTGCTGAATAAAGTTTGAGGAACTGCTATGCCTCTTGCTCCTTGCTAAGATCCAAACTCCGGATCCTTTTCCGCAGAGGCAATACCGCAGAGGGAGAGACGGACAATTCATCCAGCCCCATACGCAGGAATGTCTCGGTCAGGGTCTGATCCGCGCCCAACTCGCCGCAGATGCCTACCCAGCATCCATGCCTGTGTCCGGCTTCCACGGTCTGGCGGATCATCCGCAGAATAGCGGGATGGTGGGGATCATAGAAATGATCCAGCTTGGGATTCTGCCGGTCAATTGCCAGAGTGTACTGGGTCAAATCATTGGTTCCCAGCGAGAAGAAATCCACTTCCTCCGCCAGCTCATCGGCAATCATGACAGCGGCAGGCGTCTCGATCATAATGCCGACCTCAACCTGTCCATAAGCCACACCCTGCTCCCGCAGCTCCGCCTTACACTCCTCCAGCAATTCCTTGGCATCCCGAACCTCACGAACCGAAATAATCATGGGGAACATGATGGACACCGTGCCAAAGGCCGCCGCTCGCAGAATGGCCCGCAGTTGCTGCTTGAAAATCTCTTTTCTGGTCAGGCAGATGCGGATTGCCCGGTATCCCAGAGCTGGGTTTTCTTCCTTGTCCAGCTGAAAATACGCCGCCTGCTTATCCGCGCCGATATCCAGCGTGCGGATAATGACCTTCTTCCCCGCCATGGTCTCCACGACCCGCTTGTAGACGAGGAACTGGGCCTCCTCCGTGGGAAAATCCTCAGACTCCAGGTACAGGAATTCACTGCGGAACAGGCCAATGCCGCCAGCGTCATTCTGCAGCACCAGACCGATGTCCCCGGCGTTGCCGATGTTGGCGTACACCTTGATCTCCCGACCGTCCAGCGTCACATTGGGCTTCTTTTTCAAAGTTTGCAGCAGGGCCTCGTGCTTCAGGTCATTTTTCTGCTTTTCCTCCATAGAAGTCAGCAGATCCGGGGCAGGGTCGATATAGACACAGTGGTTGTAACCGTCCAACACCGCCAGGCGCCCGTCCCAGCTGTCGTCATATTCCACGCCGATGAGAGCGGGAATATTCATGGTTCGCGCCAGAATGGCGGTATGGCTGTTAGCGGAGCCGTAGCGGGTAATAAATCCCAACAGCTTACTCTTGTCCAGCTGCACCGTCTCGCTGGGAGTCAGATCGTCCGCCACCAGAATGACAGGCTCCTCTCCCAGCAGACAGGTATCCGCCTTGCCGGTGAGTATGTTCACCACCCGCTGGGAGATGTCCTTTACATCCGCGGCACGGGCCTGCATGTAGGCATCGTCCATGGCGGCAAAGGCCGCGGAGAAGTTCTCTCCGGTGGCGGTGACCGCGTATTCCGCCGCCGCACCTTGGGTCTCCAAAATGCCTTTCACCGCATCCAGATAGTCCTCATCGTCCAGCATCATCTGATGGATTTCAAAAATCGCGGCGTTGTCCTCACCAACCTCCGCCAGCGCCTTTTCGTACAGCGCCACCAGCTGCTCCTGGGCCTGGATACGGGCTGCCTCAAAGCGCTTCCATTCCTCCTGCGGTGTCAGAGCCGCAGAGGCGGAGGAGGCTGCCCCCTCCTTGCGATATAGTTTCAGCCGACCGATGGCGATTCCGTTGAGAATGGATTTTCCGGTTGCTACCTCCATTGGATGGCCCCCTTTATCTATTAAAGATTCTCTTTGAAGAACTGCTCCATTACCTGGAGGCTGGCTTCTTCGTTGCCGCCCTCAACCATGACGGTGACCGTGTCGCCGCCTTTCACGCCCAGGCCCATAACAGCCATAAGCTTCGTGGCCACCGTGGACTTACCGCCCACCTTTTCCACGGTTACGGTGCTGTCCAGCGCCTTGGCAGCCTTGACCAGAAGACCGGCAGGACGGGCGTGAATGCCGATGGGGTCAGTGATTACATACTGAAACTGCTTCATTGCTTCTTTCCTTTCTGTTATTTCCGAATCCGCAGCAGGCTGTCGCCGACACGGACCTTTCCGCTGGCTTCCGCCTCCACGGCAGCAAAGTCATCCGAGTTGGTTACCGCTAGAATCACAGTGGCAGGGTGTCCCGCAGCGCGAACCTTCTCCAGATCCATAGTCAGAAGAAGGTCGCCCTTCTTCACGGTCTGGCCCTCCCGAACCGCATTGGTAAAGCCCTCGCCGTTCATCTCCACGGTGTCTACACCAGCATGAATCAGAACCTCCATATCGCCGATGGTAAGACCCACTGCGTGAAGCGTATCGGTCAGCTGGCTGACCGTGCCGTCAGCAGGCGCATAAACCTTACCGTTGTCCGACTCAATGCCGCAGCAGGTGCCCATGATACCCTGAGAGAACACCTCGTCAGGAATCTGCTCCATGGGTACCACCGTGCCGTCCGCAAACGCGGTCAGCACATTGTCAGGGGACGTCTTTCCCTTCAAGAAATCAAATAATCCCACTTGTATCCCCCGCTTACTTCAATTCGGGCCAGTAGCCCTTGTTGGCCTCGATCATATCATCCAGAATCGCTTTGGCCACGTTCATGCTGGGCACGGTCTTGTTCAGCGTAAATGCCTGCAGCACCTTCTCATAGCTGCCCTCGATGCAGCCCTGCACCAGCAGCTTCTCGGAGTTCAGCTGCTGCATCATCAGGCCCTGCTGGAACAGGGGGATGGGATCCCGGGCAATGACCTCGGGTCCGTTCTTGCCGATGTAAGCGGGAACCTCCACCATGGCGTCATAGGGCATATTGGGAATAGCGCCCCGGTTCTCGGTGATGACCAGGAAGCGGGCCTTGGTGTCGTTCTTCAGAGCAATGGCCAGATCAGCAATCCAATCGCCGTGGCTGCCTGCATAGAAGACTTTCTCATCCACCTTACCAGTGGCAAGATAGGTGTCCACACCATCGAACAGGTTCTTTTCTCTGGTCTCCATGACTTCGTTGGCACGGGTGTGGGTAGGATCGGAATGCTCCACAAACTCCTTCTGCTGGAGGTAGTAGTTGAGGTAGGTGTTGGGCAGCATCTCCGGGAAGTTCTCCATGATCTCATAGACACCCTTCCACACATAGTACCAGCTGCCCTTGGTGTGCCGGTTGCCCTCGGTGCCGGTGCCCTCATTCTGCACGGTGACACCCAGCGCGGCCTTGTCCTTCAGGTAGGCTTCGGGCATCAGAATCTTGTGCTCTTTGATGTAGGCACGCAGAGGCTCCATCAGGTCCTTGCCCTTGTATTCGATAGAGGTGAACCAGCCGAAATGATTCAGACCGAAGTAATCGTAAACGATATTCTCCTTGTCCTTGATGTTCATGGCAGCGGCTACCACATCGATGATGGCAATGGGCATATCGCAGATGTTGATGATCCGGGCCTTGGGGCGCAGAACGCGGCAGGCCTCAGAAACGATGGCGGCAGGATTGGAATAGTTCAGGATCCAGTAGTTGGGCTTTGCGTATTTCTCAGCATCGTCGATAACCTTCATCATGGGGAAGATGGTGCGCATACCGTAGGCCATGCCGCCGGTGCCACAGGTCTCCTGACCCACGCAGCCGTGGCGCAGGGGAATCTTCTCGTCCTGCTCCCGCATGGCATATTTGCCCACACGCATTTGGGCGAAAATGAAAGAAGCGTCGGTATAGGCGGTTTCCGGATCGGTGGTGACAGTCAGCTTGATGTCGCACTTCAGGTCCTCGTGCAGAATCCAGTCCACAACCACAGCAACCTTATCCTGCCGCTCCTTGTCGAGGTCAAACAGACGAATCTCATCCACTTCCAGTTCTTTCCGGCGAAGCGCGATGGACTTGACGATACCGGCGGTAAAGGTGCTGCCGCCGCCAACAATGGTAATAATCATTTCTGATTCATCCTTTCTATGACAGATAGATTCACTGTTTTCGGTGGGAGCGGCCTAACAAAGCCGCTCCCTGATAATTCTCAGAGCTTTGCCAGTTGCTCTTCCACGGCCTGACGCACTTCGGCGACCTGCATGCCGTAGATGATTTGAATATCGTTTCCCTTCTTTACGATGCCCCGGTTATCGGTCTTATTGATCAGCTCCTCATTCAGCAAAGAGGAATCGGCCAGAGACACACGCAGGCGGGTGATGCAGTTCTCCACGGTCTTGATGTTTGCCTTGCCGCCCAGACCGTTGATGATGTTCATGGCCATCTCGTCGGAGCCGGCGGGAGCCTTGGTCTCGACCTTCTGCGCAGCAGGGGCGGGAACCGCAGCGGCACCGGTACCCTGAGGCTCGCCCTCACGACCGGGGGTGTGGTACTTGAATTTCTTGATGAGGAAGGAGAACACCACGAAGTACACCACAATCTGCAGCAGGCCCAGCACCCACATCAGCCACATCCGGTTGGTCTTGTCAGCGTTGGCGATGTTGGTCAGAATGCTGCCCAACAGGTTGCCGTTCCACAGTGCCACCACGTTAAAGGCCTTCAGCATGGCCATAAACAGGCCAGCAATCACGGAGTGCAGCAGGTACAGCAGAGGAGCGGCAAAGATGAACATGAAGTCGATCGGCTCGGTGATACTGGACAGGCAGGCGCTGATCACCAGAGGCAGGATCATGGTAGCGGTCTTTTTCCGGTTCTCAGGATAAGCGGTGTAGATGAAGGCGCCGCCGATGCCGAAGTAGCCGAACATCTTGGTAAAGCCGATGGCGGTGTAGTAGATGCTGTCGGAGAACTGCTCCACAGGCATATTCATTTCCGCTACAACAATGGGATAGGCACCGACAATGGTGGTCTCACCCAACTGCAGCACGCCGCCCAGATCGGAGAACTGGAAGGGAGTGTACACCAGGTGATGCAGGCCGGTGGGCAGCAGCAGCCGCTCCAGGAAGCCATACAGGAAGATGCCGAAGGCACCGGTGCTCTTGATAACGCCGCCCAGCGCCCTGATCCAGCCCTGCACGATGGGCCACACGGTGTTGGTCACCAGTGCGAACACGATAGCGGTAAACAGCAGCCAGACATAGGAGTAGTTAGCTCCAGCGAAGATCTGCATGGCGCCCTTGAACCGCTTCTGGCAGGTCCGATTGTAGACCCAGCCAACGATACAGCCCAGAATGATGCCGCCGAAGACACTCATATCCACACACTGGATGCCCAGAATCTTCGCCTGACCGGTGCCGTACAGGCCGATCATGGGCTGCTCAGCAGCCAGACCGCCGGTGAGGGTCAGCAGGGTGTTGGAGCTGACCAGATACATAACGTAAGTAACGAAGCCCAGCAGGGCGGCTTTGTGCTTGTCGTTCTTCGCGAAAGCGGCAGGCAGGCCGATCACAAACAGAATGTTGAGGTGGTTAATCATTGCCATGGCAGCGTTGTAGATCAGCTTGCCAAGCATCTGAATGGGTGCCCACTGCAGGAAGGGCAGGAAGCCCGTGATGGTGCTGTTCGTCAGCAGAACGCCGATGACGATGAGGATACCCGCCGCAGACAGGTACATCAGCGGCTGCACCATGGCCTTGGAAAAGTTCTCCATGGCGCCCATGATTTTTTGTTTCATGTACGTTTCTCCTTTTTACTTCTCGTTTTGGAATGGTTTCTATTTTTCGGGTAAGCCACGCGCGCTTTGACCCACCCGTTATTCCCCGCGCTTTAGTAATTTGGTCAGATGGATCAGAATATAGAATTTCTCCTGATTGCCAATGGTACAGCCTGTGCTCTGACGGATAAATTCCTCCATGCGGTCAAGGCACACCTTATGTCGGGGGTCTCTGGATAGCAGCTGGTCGTACATTGGATCTTCTTCCTCGTCCTCCCATGGGCCTTCCTGCTCGATGCGCTGCATCAAAAATTTCAGATGGGTTGTCAGGCGTACCGCATCCAGACCGTTCTGGTCAAAGGGAATGCTGTAGGTTTCCTTCACAATGTCCAGAGCACCCTTTACAAACTTCAGGAATCCATAGGCTGCATTGCGATCCACGGAAATCGCCACCAGGTGCAGGGCGATATACCCCGCCTCATCTTCCGGCAGCTCCACACCGCAGCAATTCTCGATAATTTTCAGGGAACGCCGCCCCAGCTCATACTCCTTCTGATAGAGCAGCTGCGTTTCGTTCAGCAACAGATTCGGCAGGGCGATGCCTTTTTTCTGCCGGTCAATGGCAAAGCTGATATGGTCGATCAGGGATATGGTAGCCTGATTGCTCATGGAAAACCCGTCGTCTTCCGCCATGGCAAGAATCTGTTCGGCCGCTCGCATAACGTTGGGTTCCACGTTCTGAAGCATCTGAAGGAACTTTGTCTGCATCTCGTCCTGCACATAGTAGACCTTTTCAATACAGCGTTCCTCCACCGTATCTCCCGGGCGCTTATGAAAACCAATGCCTTTCCCCAAGACAATGGCCTCCCTTCCATCCGGCATGACAGCGGAAACCGCATTATTATTGAACACTCTGATTGCCTTCACAGCAGCACCCCCGTATGATTCGTTCGGCAGTCGGATCAAACTCCCACCCTCTGCAGGATCTCAGTAAGCGGCAAAAAAGGCATGAATCCCTAAATTTGCTCCACAAATCCAAGAACTCATGCCTGATTGAACAGTAACACGAACTTTTTTGTTGTTGGTGTCATTGTAGCAGATTTTTTTCCTTTTTGTCAATCCGCGTAAACCATAAATATTACTTCAAAATTTGTACAGTTTTCACAAATTCCCATCTATTTCTGATACCACCAGCAGGAGGCGGCAAAGGCAGAGAGCTGGGCAAGCCCTTCCCCTATGAGCAGGAGCTGCGGGACAAAACCGCACGACTGATTTTTCTGGATGCAGAGCTGAATCCGGATGCCAACAAGGGCGGTCAGCAGGAACAGGTGGTTGCCAAATCTGCCCGTCCCTCGGTACTGGATAAACTGCGGAGCCAGCCCGCCCCCTGCAGGACTGACAAAAAGCAAAAACGCCATGAGGAGGTACGATGATGACCAACGAAGAACGCAACACGGCATTATATCAGAAGATGTTTGCCGAACAGGAGAAATTCCGGGACTGGCTAAAAGGTCAGTCCCCGGGAGAAATTCTGAACCATTCCTATGAATACACAATCCGGGAAGATATTCTGCTGTCGCTGGAATACCACGATCTGTCAGATGCCCAGGCGGATGCTCTGATGAAATCCCCCAGCCCGCTGACGGATGTATTCCGGGATTTTGAAAAGCGGGAGACAGGCCACATGGAAACGATCTGGGCCTGTCTGGAATCCAGAGCGGATACGATTCTGGAAGAACAGCGCCGTACCACGACGATTGCATGAACGATTCTATCGACGCCATTTTCAGAATACTCTTTTTTTAAGCATTGAGCACCACTTCAAGAAGCATAGTCGGGCGCAGACTGATTGCGAATCGTTTCTTCTTCATCGACAGCTTCCGCTTAGACAATTCTGTGACCTTCAAAATACTGAGACACCACTTTCTAATGATATTTAGATTCTGTGCAGCCGTTTTGTCTATTGTCGTATTTGCGTCTTCACGGAAGGTA
>JALFAD010000025.1 GCA_022772525.1 Clostridiales bacterium | reverse complement strand
GCCGGACTTGACTGCATCGATCAGGCCGATCTGCTGGGCAGACAACGCGCCGCCCCAGCCCACGCTGGCTCCCTCGGGAATCAGCTCCAGCGCTTTTGCCAGAGCGGAAGCACTGTCCGGGCAGTAGTAGGCCTCAAAATGACGGCTTTTCAGGTTTTTGGCCAGCACCTGTGCTCGTTTTTCATAATAGGTTTTCATCTGTTCCGTCATAGAAATCCCTCCAAATCAGAATATTTTTCCGGCGCACTCGACAATCTCCGCTATTTCATCGTCGGTATGAGCATTACACAGGAACAAGGCCTCAAACTGGCTGGGTGCCGCGTAGATGCCCTGTTCCAGCAGGCCCAGATACCAGCGGCGGAAGGCGTCCAAATCGGAGGAACGGGCCGCGTCGTAGCCTGTCACCGGTTTGTCCGTAAAGAAAACAGTCAGTAGGGAGCCGACGCGATTCACCTGCACGGGAATCCCGGCGAGGGCTTCTCTCAGCCCCTGTTCCAGCATGGCACCACGGCGTTCCAAGTCCTTGTAGATTTCAGGGGTAGATTTGAGAATCCGCAGTTGGGCAAGACCCGCCACCATGGCAACCGGGTTTCCGGACAGGGTGCCCGCCTGATAGACGGGGCCGAGAGGTGCCACCTGCTCCATCAGCTTCCGGCTGCCGCCGTAGGCGCCAACAGGCATACCGCCGCCGATAATTTTGCCATAGGTCACAAGATCGGCACGGACACCATAGTACTCCTGGGCGCCGCCGGGTGCCAGACGGAAGCCGGTAATGACCTCGTCAAAAATGAGAAGCGCGCCGCTTTCGTCACAGAGCTTTCGCAGGCCCTGCAAAAAGCCGGGCTGGGGCGGAACAACGCCCATGTTTGCGGCAACCGGCTCCACAATCACCGCCGCCACCTGACCGGGATTGGCCTTCAGCAGGGCTGCCACACTACTCAGGTCATTGTAATTCGCCGTCAGGGTATCTCCGGCAATTTCCGCCGGAACGCCCGCAGAGTCGGGAGCGCCGCCGGTCAGCGCGCCGGAGCCGGCTTTCACCAGCATGGCATCGGTGTGCCCGTGGTAGCAGCCCGCGAACTTGATGATCTTGCTTCTGCCCGTTGCGCCACGGGCAAGCCGCAGGGCGGACATTACCGCTTCGGTGCCGGAATTGACCATGCGCACCATCTCGGTGCCGGTCATTTCGCACACCAGCCGAGCCATGTCAACCTCCGCCGCCGTAGGCGCGCCGAAGCTCAGGCCTTTGCGGATAGCCTCGCTGACAGCCCGCTCCACCGCTTCGTTACAGTGTCCCAGAATCAGTGGGCCCCAGGAGCCGATGAGATCGATGTATTCCTTCCCGTCCACGTCCCAAACGTGGCTGCCAATGCCCCGGTCCAGAAACCGGGGATAGGTGCCCACACTGCGGCAGGCCCGCACCGGCGAATTAACGCCGCCGGGCATGACCTTCTGAGCCGCTTCAAATAAGCTTTCCGAACGTGTCATCAGCCCAGCTCCCCCTGCTTCATGGCCTGTGCCAGCTCCTTGGCGTAGTAGGTAATGAGGATGTCCGCGCCCGCCCGGAAAATGGACAGGGCGCTTTCGCACATGACCCGGTGCTCGTCAATCAACCCGGCCTTGCCCGCCGCCTTGATCATGGCGTATTCGCCGCTGACGGAATAGGCCGCCATGGGCAGGTCAAAGGCGTCGGAGCACTCACGGATAATGTCGAGGTAGCTCAGCGCGGGCTTGACCATCAGAATATCCGCGCCCTCTTCCACATCCAAAGCACACTCCTTCAGGGCCTCCCGGCGGTTGTGGGGGTCCATCTGATATCCCCGCCGGTCGCCGAAGGCCGGGGCGGAACCGGCGGCATCCCGGAAGGGGCCGTAGAAGGCGGAAGCGTACTTTGCGGAATAGGACATGATAGGCACATTTTGATAGCCGTTTTCATCCAGCACCTGACGTATGGCAGCAATTCGTCCATCCATCATATCGGAAGGAGCCACCATATCGGCACCCGCCTGTGCGTGAGAAAGGGCGGTTTTTGCCAGCACCCGCAGGGTCTCGTCGTTGTCCACCTCATGGTCGTGGAGGATGCCGCAGTGTCCGTGGTCTGTGTACTCGCACATACACACGTCGGTGATCACATAGCAGTCGGGGAACTTTGCCTTGATGGCACGGATGCCCTGCTGCACAACGCCGTTGGGGTCCCAGGCAGAGGAACCGCAGGCATCCTTACGGGCAGGAATACCAAACAGCAGCACCCGCTTGACACCCGCTGCCATACATTCCTCAATTTCCTCGCATACCCGGTCGGGAGAATAGCGCCACTGACCGTCCAAAGACGTGATTGGCTCGCGAATGTTCTCCCCCTCGATTAAAAACAGAGGGTAGATCAGGCTGTCCGGGGAGACGCGAGTCTCCCGCACCATACGCCGCAAAGTGTCGCTGCTGCGCAGTCTGCGGGGACGAATGGTCAAATCCATATTAGCACACTCCTTTGATACACTCGATCAGGGATTCCATGGTAGCTCTCTCGGCAACGCGATTGGGAATCCCGTATTTTCCGGCTTCCGCCGCAGTCTGTCTGCCGATGCAGCAGCCCACCATTCTGGAAAAGTCCGCATCCGGCAGGCTCTGCACAAACCCCCGAACCGTGGACGCGCTGGTGAATGTGACGATGGCGCCGGATTCCACCAGCTCCTTCACCGGCGCGGAATTGGGCGCTTCATACACAGTATCATAGCAGGCAATGTCCGCAAAAGGAATCCCCTTCTGCGTGAACAGCTGGGGCAGAGTGTTGCTGCCCTCGCTGGCACGGCACAGCAGCACCGGACCTTCCACATTGGACAGGGCCTGCGCAAGGTGGTCTGAATCGTAGGTATCCGGCACCAGATCTGCAAAAATCCCGAACTTTTCCAGTTCTGACGCAGTCTTTGGGCCGATGGCGGCAATTTTCAGCCCAGCAAGGGCACGGGCATCCTTGTGCAGTCGGCGAAGCCGGCGGAAGAATATCTCCGGCCCAGCTGGGCTGGTAAATACCAGCCAGCGGTACCTGAGCAGGTTCTCCAAGGCTTCATCCAACTCCGGGTTGACCTCCCGCTCCACCGTGCGGATGCAGGGGTAGGATGTTACATTTGCACCCAAAGCACTGAGCTTCCCGCAAAGAGAGCCGTTTCGCTCTGCTGGGCGGGTGACGATAATCTCCCGGCCCTTCAGGGGCAAGCTGTCAAACCAGTCGAAGCTGCCGGACAGGCTGCACACCCTGCCCACCACAATGATGGCAGGGCTGACGACGTTCGCTTCTTCCGCCGCCTGTGTCAGCTTTTCAAGGGTAGATACCACCTTCCGCTGCCGGGGCAGGGTTCCTCGCTCGATGACGGCAGCGGGCATATTCCCTTCCATGCCGGCATCCAACAGGCCCTTGCAGATCATCGGCAGCGCCGTTACGCCCATCAAGAACACCAGTGTTCCATTTGTCCGCCGCAGAGCGTCAAAATCAATTTTCAGCTCTGCTCCGGCCTTGGCGTGGCCGGTGATGATATGGACGGAGGAACAGTAATCCCGGTGAGTCACCGGGATTCCGGCATAGGCAGGCACCGACAGCGCCGAGGTCACGCCGGGCACCTCCTGAAAGGGAATTCCGTTTTCCTTCAGCAGTTCCAGCTCCTCGCCGCCTCTGCCGAACAGGAAAGGGTCGCCGCCCTTCAGGCGCACTACCCGCTTGCCCTCCAGCGCCTTTTCCAGCAGAATCTGATTGATCCGATCCTGCGGAACTGGGTGGTTGCTGGCCTGTTTGCCCACGTCAATTTTTTCGGCGGTCCCCGGGATTAAGCCTAAAATTTCCGGGCCGACCAGACGGTCATAGACCACAACCTCCGCCTGCTGCAGGGCTTCCAGTCCTTTGCGGGTCAGCAGGCCCGGGTCGCCGGGGCCTGCACCTACCAGAATCACATTGCCTACGTTCATTGGCATTCCCCCTCTTTCAGCTGCCGGGCAAGGGCTTTGCCCAGCGTTTCCGCTTCTGTGACACTGCCGCTGAGGCTGCCCTTACGCTGAATTCTCTCATCAGGACTGACGTAGAAGCCTGTCAGCGTCAGCAGCGTTCCTTCCGCCACAGCGTGGGCCGCGACCGGAGAACTGCATCCGCCGTTCAGCGCACGCACGAAGACGCGTTCAGCCCTTGCACAGCAGGCAGATTCTTCATCCTGCACAAGCCGCAAACAGTTTGTGTCCATCCCCTTTCGGGTCTGTACCGCCAAAATACCCTGTCCGGCGGCGGGCAGAATTTCCTCCACCGAAAAATAACGGCTGATCCGGTCTTCCAGACCCAGCCGCTTGAGGCCTGCGGCTGCCAGCACCAGAGCGGAAAACTGCCCCGCTTCCAGCTTGGCAAGTCTTGTCTGGACGTTTCCGCGCACCGGTTCGATTGCCAAGTCCGGAAACAGTTTCTTTAACTGCAATTGTCTGCGCCGTGAGGAACAGCCGATGGGCTTTGCGGGATCAATTTCCGCTGCGCCCTCCGGCAACACCAGCACATCCCGGGGGTCCTCCCGGATAGAGAAGGCTACAAGGGGTAAATCCCCCGGAACCTCCATAGGCATATCTTTCAGGGAATGGACGGTAAAGTCTACCTTTTCCTCCCGGAGGGCCTGATCCAGCTCTCGCACAAACAGTCCCTTCCCGCCGATTTTGTTCAGCGTTTTGTCAAGTATTTTATCTCCGGTGGTCTTCATGGTCACCAGCTCCAGCTCCGCCGCCGGTTCCGCCTCTGCGATTTTTTCCATCACCATTCGGCTCTGAATGACCGCCAGACGGCTTTCCCGGCTTCCGATACGTAGTTTCATTTCAAATCCTCCAGCGCCCGGCGAATGGCCTTGGCGGCCCGGGCGGTTCTGTGGTGGTCTTTTCCGCCGGACACCACGCCGGCAATCAGGTTCTCCCCGGTACAGACCGCCGGAAAATAGAAGGTGCATTCCGACTCGCAATCCGCAACGGAAACAGGGATACCAAGCTCTCCCGCATCCATGCCGACCTGATGATTGACTTTCCGGCTGTCGGTGGCGGCAATCGCCAGACAGGCCCCCTCCAAATCTCCAGAGGTATACACCCGACGCTTCCATAGCAGCCCCTCCGGATTGCATTTCAGCTCCGGGGCCACGACCTCAATTTCACAGCCAAACAGGCGCAGCGTGGAAATTCTCCGGGCAGCGATGGTTCCGCCGCCTACCAGAACCACCTTTTTCCCTGTCAAATCCACAAATAGCGGGAATCTTGGCGATTTTTGCGCAATTTCCTGCCGCCGCTGCCACTGGGAAAAGCGTTCCAGCTCCTGCGTGACAATTGCGCGCATGGCATCCAGCTTCTCCAGGCTTCCGGGACCTGCTGATCCAAGAGAGTCTGTATCGTACAGTGTTATCTGTTGACCGCACTCTGGATCAATGTCCCGGGGTACTGCCAGATCCACTGCCACCTTCGGTGGATTTTGAACCTGCCGCAATTGCTGGGCAGTCAAGGTATAGTGGGGGCTTGCGGTTGCGGAAACCAGTGCATCCATATTCTCCAGCGCCGCTGCCCGGTCTTCGTAGTTGACCGTTTTGCACCCGGCAGGAACCAGTGTTTCCCCATGACGATAGGTTCGCAGAGTCACGCTGACGCTGGCTCCGGCCTCCTGCAAAAGCTGTGCCGCAAGGCGGCCCATCTGCCCGTTTCCGATGACCAGAATCTTCATTCCTTCCAGCGTACCCAATTCCCGCAGAAGTATGTCTCGGCAGCGGGTTCCCATGGAGGGGTTGCTCCGGCTGACAGGCACTTCCGTTCTCGCCCGCTTGCCCGCCGTCACCGCGCCGCGAAACAGAGCGGACAGTGTGGGATCAGCGGTTTTTTCAGTCTGGGCCAGCTCCATGGCTTTGCGCACCTGGGTAATAATCTGGTCTTCCCCCAGAATCTGAGAGTGCAGGCCGCAGGTTACCTCCATCAGGTGCCGGGCGGCATCCATACCGCAGCGGGTGGTGAAATAGTCCTCCATCTCCCCTTCCGGCACGCCAGCACCACGGCACAGGAGCCGCCACGGCGTTTCCGCGCTGCCGCTGATATACAGCTCCGTCCGGTTGCAGGTGGAGAGCAGTACGCACCCTTCCACGCCGGACTGGTCGTGAAGCCAGTGCAGGAGTTCTTCCGTCTGAGATGTGGAAAAGGCCAGACGCTGACGCTGATCCAGGGGGGTCCTTTGATAATCCAAGCCTGACATCATGAGCGTCATTTTCCGCCCTCCTTCACAATGACCAGCGAAAAATAACCTGAGGGTTCTTCCAAATCCGCAAAGTGGGGGTAAATGCGCTCATTTTCCATACTGCAATTTTCAACCATAGACGCGCCCTCCAGCAAGCCCCGGTCTGCCAGAGCCTGCTGCAATTCCAAAATGGATCGTCCCGCTTTCATAAAAACCTTATTGCCGGGAACATCCATCAGTTCCTCCTGATCGTGGGAGGCGGGAATAATCATCAGCGGTTCCCTACCAAGGCACAGGGACTGGTTCAGCCGCGCGGCAGCCGCGCAGAAGGAGGGAACGCCCGGCACCACCTCCACCGCATAGCCCCGGCGCAGCACCTTCTGGTGAATATACATATACGTCGAGTAGATGGCAGGATCGCCCAGCGTCAGGAATGCCACCTGTTTTCCCTGATCCAGCAGGCCGCAGATGGTGTCCGCCGCCTGCTCGTGGGCCGCATCCATGGCGGTCTTATCCCGCACCATGGGAGTCTTTACAAACTGAATCTGCTTGTCCTTCAGATAGTCCTTCGCAATATTCAGGGCCACATTGTCCCCGCTGCTGGCGTCCGGCACGATGACCACGTCCGCTTCCCGCAAAACGCGGACAGCTTTCACCGTCAGAAGCTCCGGATCACCGGGGCCCACGCCCACACCCCAGAGCTTTCCACCAGTCGTCAGTGCCTCCACAGCCCGGCGGCAATGCGCAACAAACAGCGCCCGGACCACAGGGCACTCGCCCAGTCCCTGGAGGATGCAGCGCACGGGATACCCGGCCTTTTTCAGCTGCTCCGCCCAGGAATCCTCATCCCCGGACATATCATTTCTGGCATGATCTCCCGCCACCAGCATAAAGGGGGCCAGCATCAGGCGGCGGATCTCCGGACGTTTGGCAAGCTGCCGTTCCACGCTTTCCAGCGTGGGGTAGCCCTCAACCGTGGCAAGGTATACACGGTCACAGCGTGCCTTCAGCATATGCTCCATCTGCGCGTAGGCGGAATTGGCAAAGTGGGTGGTTCCGTGGCCCATAAGCACCAGCGCCTCATCCTCTGACAGCGTCGGCAGCCAGTTCAGCAGAGCCTGCGCCACGGCGGCGTAGTCCTCCTCCTCATGAAGCAAAGGCATACCCACAGAAACCTTCATCCGCAGGCGGTACGGTTCCAGCTGGGACAGCATTTTTTCATATTCCTCGCCGTGCATGACGTGGGTGGACTGGACGACAACGTGGGTGAAGCCTTCCTCCTCAAGCCTCCGAATGGCCTGAGAAACATTTTCAATCTCCACCCCGTCCCGCTCTTTTAATTTCCGAATGATCATTCCGCTGGTAAAGGCACGGCGAACCTCCCAGTCCGGGAAGGCTTCTGCCAGCGCCTGCTCCGTAGCGGCAATGGTCTTGCGCAGGGTATCGGGGTAAGACGTTCCAAAGGACACTGCTAAAATTGCTTTTTTCATTCTATTCTCTCCTGTGCGCGCATCCGCGTTTTTTGAGGGTGTCCAAAAAAGGACAGCCCTACGGCTGCCCGGCAAAAGGACCATACGTCCCATTCCCGGAGACTGATCACCGCAGCCGGGAAAAAGCAGATTCTGGCAGGTCTCCTGACTTCAGATCAAAGCTGGCACGCCTTCTCAGGATCGCTCCCAATGGCTTTTGTGCGCTGCTCCCTGTTACAGTGACGGGTTCGTTCCGGACTTACACCGGATTCCCTTTTCTCCTTGCGGATACCAGAATCCTTCCTGTTTTACGCGTATAGTTTATCCTTTTTTTCACCGTATGTCAATGCCTTTTCCGGCGGGCAAAATATGGGATACGCGCATAGACTGGGCTGGAGGTATCAGTCTATGAAAAAGCCACTGTTTACAGGCGTATGCACCGCCCTGGTCACACCGTTCCTGGGCGGAAATGTCAACTATCCCATGATGGATCTGCTGCTGCGGCGGCAGGTGGAGGCTGGAATCGAAGCCGTGGTTCTGTGCGGAACCACCGGGGAATCCCCCACCCTGTCCGACCTGGAAAAGCTGGAAATGTTCCGCAGGGGAAAACGCTATGTGGGAGATTCCTGCAAAATCATCGCAGGAACCGGATCCAATGACACATCCCACGCCATTGCCCTGAGCAAAGCCGCCGAGGATGCTGGAGTCGATGCCCTGCTGGTGGTCAGCCCCTACTACAATAAGGCGACCCCCGACGGACTACTGACCCATTATGCCGCCATCGCCGGCGAGGTACATATTCCGGTGATCGTATACAACGTTCCATCCCGCACGGGGGTGGATATCCCTGTCAGCGTCTACCAGAATCTGGCTCGGATTCCGAATATCACCGGGGTGAAGGAAGCCAACGGAGATATCACAAAAATCGCGAAAATCCGTGCCCTCTGCCCAGAAGAATTCGCCGTGTGGAGTGGCAACGACGACCTTGCCGCCGCCGTCATGGCACTTGGCGGCAGCGGCGTGATTTCCGTGCTGTCCAATGTGCTGCCGGAACAGGCACAATCTATGGCACGGGCGGCGCTGGATGGAGATTTTGACACGGCGGCGGATTTACAGATCAAGCTGCTACCACTGATCGAGGCTTTGTTCAGCGAAGTGAACCCCATTCCAGTGAAGGCGGCTATGAAGCTGATCGGCTACGACTGCGGCGAATGCCGCCTGCCGCTGACGCCCATTTCTCAGGAAAATCTGAAAATGCTGAAAAACATCCTTCTTCCCAGTTAAAAAACTGCGCTCTCCCAGCCGGGAGAGCGCAATCCATATCTTTTACGCCAAAATCGCCTTGTGGAAAACCTTCTTGCCCTTGCGGATTTTTACGCCTTCCTTCAGCATTTCTTCCGTCACGGCAAACTGGGCGGAGGGCACCTTCTCATCGTTGACCAGCACGCCGCCCTGCTCTACCAGTTGGCGCGCCTGCTTGTTGGAAGGAGCCAGAGCGCAGGCAACCATCAGATTCAGAATGCCGATCTTGCCGTCGGTGAGCTTGTCGGCGGTAATCTCGGTGGTGGGCATACTGGCGTCGTCACCACCGCCCACGAACAAAGCCTTGGATGCAGCCTTAGCCTTGTCCGCCTCTTCCTCGCCGTGCACCAGCTTGGTCAGCTCGTAGGCAAGGATTTCCTTGGCCTCGTTCAGCTTGGCATCCTTCCAGTCGGACATGGCGTCGATTTCCTCCAGAGGCAGGAAGGTCAGCATCCGCAGGCACTTAAGCACGTCCGCGTCATCCACATTCCGCCAGTACTGGAAGAATTCAAAGGGAGAGGTCTTGTTGGGGTCCAGCCAGACAGCGCCCTTAGCGGTCTTGCCCATCTTCTTGCCCTCGGAGTTGAGAAGCAGGGTGATGGTCATGGCGTGAGCGTCCTTGCCCAGCTTCCGGCGGATCAGCTCGGTGCCGCCCAGCATATTGCTCCACTGGTCGTTGCCGCCAAACTGCATGTTGCAGCCGTAGGTCTGGAACAGGTGATAGAAGTCGTAGGACTGCATAATCATGTAGTTAAATTCCAGGAAGCTAAGGCCCTTCTCCATACGCTGCTTGTAGCACTCGGCCCGGAGCATGTTGTTTACGGAGAAGCAGGCGCCCACCTCCCGCAGAACGTCCACATAGTTAAGGTCCAGCAGCCAGTCGGCGTTATTGACCATCATAGCCTTACCCTCACCGAACTCGATAAACCGCTCCATCTGCTTTTTGAAGCAGTCACAGTTGTGCTGGATGGTCTCCCGGGTCATCATGGAGCGCATATCCGTACGGCCGGAGGGGTCGCCGATCATGGCAGTGCCGCCGCCGATCAGGGCGATAGGCCGGTTGCCTGCCATTTGCAACCGCTTCATCAGGCACAGGGCCATGAAGTGGCCCACATGGAGGGAATCGGCAGTGGGGTCAAAGCCAATGTAGAAGGTGGCCTTGCCATTGTCGATCAGGTTGCGGATCTCTTCTTCGTCGGTCACCTGAGCAATCAGGCCCCGGGCAACCAGTTCATCATACAGTTTCATGTTCGTTTCCTTTCTTCTTATTGCGCTGCGTCCCGGCAGATGTAGGTAATGATCGCCGCACGCAGAAGATTGACATTGGTTCGTTCCAGAATGATATCCTTATTGGTGTGGATTCTGCCCAGATACAGGGTCTTTCCCCGCTTCTTCAGAGCGCAGATGCCGACGCCCCAGGGGAAATTCGCCTGATCGGAGGGATAGAAGGAAAAGCCCTTCTCCCGGAGCAGAATGCTCTTTTTCCCGAAATAGCCGCAGGCTTTGTAGAGGGAGGTCAGGCGCTTTCTGTCCCTTTTCAGCTTCTTCGTGGGAAACAGCAGCAGATTGTCCCCATCGCCCACGCAGTCCAGATTCAGTACCATTTGCCGGTCGGTCTGGGCTTTGTGCGCTTTTCGGTAGGAGGCGGAACCGATGAGTCCTGCTTCCTCCAGATCAAACAGCACAAAGCAGACACGCTTTCGCTGGTTTTTTGGCATACTTTTGGCGATTTCCAGCAGGGTAATTACGCCGGAGGTATTGTCGTTGGCGTTGCTGGGGTTCGCCGGACCAATCAGCATCAGGGCAAGGAGAATCCAGACCAGAAGATACCCGACCCACACGCCGGCAGAACCGCTGCCGGTGAGCAAACCCACCGCAAGGCCGCCAAGAATACACACGCCCAGAATCAGCAGCATCAGCGCAAGCTGCCAGAGCAGAAACAGCCAGAAATTGCAGGGTGTAAGGAAATTGGGAATGGGCAGCCGGGCGCAGGTGTCGTAGTGGGCCGTCACCAGATAGTCTGCCTGCTCGGGGGTTCCGAGTATCAGGTTCTGACAGCCAAAGCTTCCCTTCTCCACCCGGCTTTCATATCCAATGGAAGCGGCATATGTCTGCATCGCGTCCCGAAAGGCCTGCTTTTGCCGCTTCGTCTTTCGCACGGGAAAGACGGTCAGAACATCCATGGGCTTTTCAAGCATGGCCTTCCTCCCCTGCCAGCAGCTCGGCCTGCTTCTTTTTGCTGAAGGAATGCAGAATCAGGCCATAAGCTTCGTCCAGCATATCCCGCAGAACTGCGTCCGGCACCTCGCCGTCCGCCCGGATGGAATTCCAGTGAACTTTATTCATATAGTACCCCGGAAGGACATCCGGATACTGCTGGCGGTAGAAGTCACCGTTTGCCGGGGCCAGTTTCAGCGTGATATAGTAGGACTTTCCCGCTTCATCCAGGCAGACGGCGGCAAACAGCTTGCCCCCAATCTGATAGCGGTACCAGCCCCACTCTTCCTTAAAATCCTTCTGTACCGCCGGCTTTTGAAGTAAGTATTCATCGAGCCACGGATATTTCATTGAAATCTCTCCTTCATACAAAAACGCCCTCTATCCCGTGGGGATAGAGGGCGCAGTGATGCGCGGTACCACCTCTGATTCGGCATTTTCTCGCAAAAATGCCCTCACGGCGTCAAATAACGCCATTCGCGGTATCGGGCGAACCCGTCTTTCCCTACTGTACCCTTCAGGAAAGCCACTCAGGGAGGTATTTGGGCGCGTTTTCCCACTGCCTCGCACCAGCCGGCAGCTCTCTGGGGGAAAGGTAAGCGCTTACTTCATCCCTTCACTGTGTTTACCCGGCTATCCTAGCAAAGATAGCCAATTTTGTCAAGTTTTTTGTGGTTTTTATCGGAGCATTTCCTCCGCGCTCTTCAGCGTCGTCTCCGTAATATTCGTGCCGCCGATGATACGGGCCAGCTCCCGTTTCCGACCCTCCCTGTCCAAGGGCGTGACAGAAGTATAGGTACGTCCGTCCCGCTCAGACTTGGTAATCAGCAGATGCGTGTCCGCAAGGGCTGCCAGCTGGGGCAGGTGGGTCACGCACAGCACTTGCTTGTGGGCGGCGACGCTTCTCAGCTTCTCCGCTACCTTCTGGGCCGCTCTGCCGGACACGCCGGTATCCACCTCGTCAAAAATCAGGGTGCCGATCTGATCCTTTTCCGCCAGAACATTCTTCATTGCCAGCATGATGCGGGCCAGCTCACCGCCGGAAGCAACCTTGCTCAGAGGCTTCAGAGCTTCGCCGGCGTTGGCAGACATATAAAACGCCACGGCGTCCGCACCGTTTGCGGTCAGCTCCGTCTCGGTGAACTCGCAGGAAAACTGCACTCTGGGCATATCCAGCTGGGCAAGCTCCGCCAGAATCCGTGCCGACATGGTTTTTGCCGTTTCCTGTCGGTTTTCCCGCAGAACCTTTGCCGCATCCCAGGCCGCCTTCTCCGCTTTTTTGAGACTCTTTTTCAGACGTTCCAGATGATCGTCCGCAAATTCGATCTCGTCCAGTTCTGCCTTTGCCTTGTCAAGATAGGCAAGAATGTCCTCACAGGTCGTTCCGTATTTCCGACGCAGCTTGTGAATCACGTCCAGCCGGGACTCGATCTGCTCCAGCTCATCGGCAGAATAGCTCAGGTTGTCCCGGGCATCCCGTACCTCCTCCGCCGCGTCCTGCACCTGATACATAAGGTCGGATACCCGGTCATGAAGCTCAGAAAAGGTATCGCTGAACTTCGCAAGCCTCGCGAGGGCGTACTCCGCCTGGGCCAGCAGCCCCGCCGCGCCATCGGATTCATCTCCGCCGTAGAGACATTCTACAGCGGTTTCCATGCCGTTACTCAGCTTCTCCGCGTTCTGGAGCACCTTGCGGCGCTCTTCCAGAATCTCGTCCTCCCCAGCTTCCAGTTCCGCCTTCTCAATTTCGGCAATCTGATATTTCAGCGTCTCCATGCGGCGAAGCTTTTCGCCTTCGTCCATGGTAAGCGCGTTGATTTCCCGGCGAAGCTTGGCGACCGTTTCGTATTTTTCGCTGTAATCCTGACGCAGAGCGGCATTATCCGCAAAGCTGTCCAAAAAAGTCAGGTGATTCTCCTCGTCAAACAGGGCGGCGGAATCGTGCTGTCCGTGGATGTTAATGAGCTGAATGCCCAGCTTGCGAAGAATGGTCACATTGACAAGACTGCCGTTTACCCGGCAGATGTTCTTGCCGTCCAGATGGATCTCCCGGGAAATGACAGTTTCCGGATCATACTCCACACCGTTCTCGGCGAACCACGCAAGCTCAGGCACGTCCGTGAACACAGCCCGGACGGAGGCCCGCTCCGTACCGGTACGAATCATGTCCCGATAAGCCCGTTCGCCTAAAATAGCGGAGATGGCGTCGATTACAATAGATTTACCGGCGCCGGTTTCGCCGGTCAGCACATTGAAGCCCCGGTCGAAGGATATGTCCGCGCTCTCAATGACCGCGATATTTTCGATATGCAGCAAACTCAGCACGGCGATTCTCCTCTTTTCTCAGCTCAGCAGATTCTTGATTTCCCCGCAGAAAGCTGCGGCGGCATTGGTATCGCGCATGACGATAAACACGGTGTCATCACCTGCGATACTGCCCAGCACCACACTGCGGCTCATGGTGTCCAGCGCTGAAGCGGCGGCGTTAGCTAGGCCGGGCAGTGTGTGAATAACAATAATGTTCTGTGCATAGTCAAAGCTGGTGACACACTCCCGGAAAATGGTATTGAGCCGTCCGGTAAAGGTGCCGGGCACCTCTCTGGCAGCTGCAGTATAGTGATAGGTGCCAAAGCTGGTCAGCTCCTTGATAATGCGCAGTTCCTTAATGTCCCGGGAAATGGTCGCCTGGGTACTGTTAAAGCCGGCTTCCCGCAAAGCCTCCAGCAGCTGCTCCTGCGTCTCCACATTGGTGGTGGAGATGATCTCCATGATCTTTGCCTGTCGTTTTGATTTCAATGCCCTTCCCCCTCTACCGCCTGTTGAATTTCGAGCTTACCACATCATAGAAGCTGCGGTCCTTCAGACGAACCAGCCGGGTTTCCAGATGGGATTTCTTAATGGTCGCCACATCGCCCATACTCAGCCGAATGGCTCTGCCGCCATCCACGGAAAGGCAGGCATTGCGCCGGGCATTCAGAATCTGCTCCACGCTGACAATACGCTTATCCGATGCCACGATGCACCGGCTTCCGATTTCATGGGCGCAGATCGGCGTAATCACAATATTTTTCGCCTCCGGCTCCACAATGGGGCCGCCGGCGGAATAGCTGTAGGCCGTGGAACCGGTGGGCGTTGAAATAATCACGCCGTCGCCGCCGAACTCCATGGCCTTTACGCCATCACATTTGACGCACAGGTGCACAATACGGGCAACTGCCCCCTTCGTGACCACCACGTCATTCAGGCAGATGTCGTGGAACAGGATATCCCGATCCCGTTGAACCGTCACATCCAGCATCATCCGGCTGTCAAGAGAATACTCCCCCCGGGCAACCTTCACAAGCTTGTCCAGTTCTGTGCTTTCCAGCTCTGCCATAAAGCCCATGGTTCCGATATTGACCCCCAGAATGGGGATTCCCTTACGGGTCGCCGCCTTCGCCATGTGCAGAATGGTGCCGTCGCCGCCGAAGCAGATCACCATTTCTGCGTTTGGTAGCTCCCGATCCAGCCGGGAAAACCGAAGGTCTTTAGGCAGCTCGTAGGAACGGTCCACTTCAAAGGGCAGACACAGCCGGGTGCTGATTCCTGCGTCCTTCAGAATGCATATGGCTTCCCGCACCGTCTGGAAGTTTTTATCCCGATAGGGGTTGGGAGTAAGAATCACATTTTTCACCGGTTACTCCCCCTTATCCAGCGCGGCATGGGCCTGCTCCACCACATCTGCGGTGTCCGGGCAGATGCCCTCTGCCGCATCCAGGCTCAGGTGCGCCAAAAATTCGATGTTGCCCTCCGGCCCCTTCACCGGAGAGAAGGTCAGGCCGAGGATTTGAAATTGCAGTTCCCTGGCGAGTGCCACGAAGTTGTCCAGCACTTCCTTATGGGTGCTTTTTTCTCGGACGACGCCTTTTTTTCCCACTTTTTCCTTGCCCGCCTCAAACTGGGGCTTAATCAGGCACAAAACCTGACCCGTGGGCTTCAAAAGGGCCTTGATGGCAGGCAGCACGATTTTCAGGGAAATAAAGCTGACATCAATGACGGACAAGTCCAGCGGCTCCCCCAGCTGCTCCGGGGTGACGTAACGGATATTGGTTCGCTCCATGACCACCACCCGGGGGTCGCTTCGGATCTTCCAGTCCAACTGGCCGTAGCCAACGTCAATGGCAAAGACTTTTTTCGCGCCCTGCTGAAGAAGGCAATCCGTAAAGCCGCCGGTGGACGCGCCGGAATCGCTGCACACATAGCCCACTGGCTTCACGCCGAAATCCCGCAGTGCCTTTTCCAATTTCAGGCCGCCCCGGCTGACGTAGGGACAGACCGCCCCCCGAACCTCCAGCTCCACAGTTTCCTCATAAGCCACACCGGGCTTGTCCGCCTTCTGTCCGTTCACATAGACCAGGCCGCTCATGATGATGGCCTGCGCCTTGGAACGGGTGTCCGCGTAGCCCTGCTCGGTAAGCAGGACATCCAGTCTCTTTTTTACCTTCACCGGGCAAGCACCTCCCTGACATGCGCGGCAATGGATACAGCATCCAGCCCACAGCGTTCATATAGTTCCTTCAACGAGCCGTGGGGTACAAAATGGTATCCAAGATCCATTCCGTCCACACAGCAATCCGGGCACAGCTTCGCCAAGTCCCAGGCCAAAGCCTCATGAATACCGGAACCCGCCGCCGTTTCTTCCACGATCACCGCGTGGCTGATCTGCTGTAAGTAGGCAGCAACCTGTATCGATGGAAGGGGACAGACGCTCAAAAGCCGCAAAACCGTGGCGTCAATTCCCTGCTTCGCCAGTTCTTCCGCCGCATCCAATGCATTTTGCAGCGTAGAACCGTAAGTAATCAGGGCCACATCGCCGCCGGTACGGTGGCATTTCACCAGCGGGCCTTCCAACCCCTGCCAGTCGCAGGCAGTATAGTTGCCCTCGGAACCTCTGGGGTAGCGGACGGCGATGGGGCCATCATAATCCTCCACCGCCCAGCGGAGCATCTGCTGCTGCTCAGACAGACTCGCCGGATTCAAAATCCGCATTCCCGGAACCAGCCGCAGGAAGCCCACGTCAAACACGCCGTGGTGCGTGGGGCCATCATCGCCCACAAGGCCAGCCCGGTCAATGGCCAGCACCACGTGCAGATGCAGCAGCCCGATATCCTGAATGATCTGGTCAAAACCCCGCTGCAGGAAAGTGGAGTAAATCGCCACCACCGGCACCATGCCCTGCTTTGCAAGTCCGCCAGCCATGGACACGGCATGTTCCTCCGCAATCCCTACGTCAAAGGTACGGTTTGGAAAACGTCTCTGGAATTCCAGCAATCCCGTGCCGCCGGGCATGGCGGCGGTAATGGCGCAGAGCTTTTCGTTTCTCTCCGCCAGCGAGATCATGGTATCACCAAAGGAATCAGAGAAGGTCGGTGTTTTTGCCCCCAGCTTTTTGCCGGTCATGGGGTCAAATTTACCGATTCCGTGGAATTTGGCGGGATCTGCCTCCGCAAAGGGATAGCCTTTTCCTTTTTTGGTTACCACGTGGACAACTACCGGCTCCCGGAGTTCCTTTGCTGCTGTGAGCAGAGAAATCAAATTGGGTAGATCGTGCCCGTCTGCCGGTCCCAGATAGGTAAAGCCCATGTTTTCAAAAATCGTAGCGGGCAGCAGCAGCCGCTTCAGCTTATTCTTGATATGGCTGCTGAAGGCGTAAATTCTGTCGCCGCCGGGCAGTGCCTTAATCACTCTGCGGTAAGTTCGTTTGGCATCCAGATAATGATCGCTGGAACGAAGCCGGGACAAATGGCTGGAAAGGCCGCCCACATTTCTGCCGATGGACATTTTATTGTCGTTGACAATGATAACCATAGGCTCGCCGCTGACGGCGGCATCGTTCAGACCCTCGTAGGCCATACCGCCAGTGAGAGCGCCGTCACCGATTACGGCAACCACGTCATAGTTCTCATGCAACAGCGTTCTTGCCCGGGCCATGCCCAATGCGATGGACACGGAGCTGGAGGCGTGACCCGCAACAAAAGCGTCCGTGTTGCTTTCCTGGGGCTTGGGGAAGCCGGAAATACCGCCGTACTGCCGCAGATGCGCAAAATCCGCCCGGCGGCCCGTCAGCAGCTTATGGACATAAGACTGGTGACCGACGTCAAACACCAAGCGGTCAATATTCGTATCAAACACGGTTTCGATGGCAACGCTCAGCTCTACCACACCCAGATTTCCCGCAAGATGCCCGCCGGTTTTGGCCACACTGGCAATCAGGAACTGCCGGATCTCGTCACAAAGCTGACCGCGCTCGCCGTCATCCAGGTTCATCAGGTCCTCATGACCGTTTATTCTCTGTAAAATGTCCACATCTGACACAACCTAACGTATTGATTTCTTTTTCTTGAACCGGTTCAGCGTATGCAGAACCCGGCCCACCAAATGCACAATCTGCGTGCAGGAATTGACCGCAATGGTCTTACCAATGGCCTTGCCGCCCACCGTCAGTCCCGCCACCAGCGCGGACATGGCCAGGCTCACCACCCGGGGCCAAGTGAGATCCACATGGGTCAGAATCAGAGCCGCGATGGTTGCCGAAGCGCTGCCGGAAACAACGCCGCAGATATCTCCCACAACATCATTGCAGATGGAGCTGACCCGTTCCGCGCTGCGCAGCAGCCGGATGGCCTCCTGAGCGCCGGGAACCTTCCGCGCCGCCATGGAGTGAAAGGGCTTTTCACTGGCGGTTGCCACCGCCATGCCGATAATGTCGAAAATAATTCCTAAAAATACGATGCCCAGCAAAATTGCGAACGCTGCCAGAAGTCCGCTGCGCGCCATGACCTCGTCGGAGATCAGGCTGATGATGCCGGAAACAACCAAAGTGACCGAAAAAACAGTAACAACCCAGCGAATCGTCCGGGAACGCTCCTTTTTGGAAGCGTCCGAATGGGTTTTTGCCACGAAAAATTCTCCTTTTTAGAATAATTGCTATAAGATGACGGCAGCAGGCAGGATAAATCTTACGGCTTAGGTCGGGTTGTTTTTCACCGGTGGGAACCTGCCGTTGCCGCACAGGCCGTTTCCATTGAATCCCTCCGCCCAAGTGTCGCCATGATAATGGGTACCCGATTGCCACTTAGTCCGTACTGCAATCCCCTGCCTGCCCTTTTCAGACAGCCTAGGTGTTTTCCACAGCGGAATGTTCCGCAATCTTAGCCTCTTTTGCAAGCATGGTTTCCGGGAGCGATAGTCGAGCCGCCGTGGCCACAGCGGCATCCGGCCTGGTCTCCCTTCCCCGCATGTTCACTTCAAGGCAGGCTACGCTGCACGCAGCACACGATTCTGTGCACCGCCTTGCAGGTTCATACCTGATTCGTACGCGATCGGACCCCTCCCGGGGCTCTACCCGTCGTCGCACAAGGTTCAAGTCTCCACGGAAACCGGGTCGTATGCTCCATGCCATTGGAGCGCGCCCTGGATCCTTAACCCCCAGCATCCACCCAAAACTGGGCGTAATAAGCAGACACCAGGGACTTCATCGATGTGCCCTTCAAAGGATTTTTAGGCCCTTCCTGGAAAGTGGTCACTCCGACTAGGATACTGCACCGTCACCGGCTATTTTAGCATACTATTTCCGAATATACAAGTATTTATTTATATTCCTGTTCTGTAATATTGGAACGTGAGCAAATGCAAAATGCAAAATGATAAATGCAAAATGATGGTATATCCTTCGGAAATGACTTTATTTGGAATTACAGGAAACTGTTTACAACAATATGACACCCCATCCGCTCCCGTTCCGCATAGGTGTTTTCCAGATCATAACCATCATTTTGCATTCTGCATTCATCATTTTGCATTTTTACATACAAACCAGTCCTCCACAATATCCCGGTGGGTCACGGCGATTTCAATGTTTGGAATTTCTTCCCGGGTGAAAAAGCGCAGCTCTTTGGATTCGCTGCTGATGCGCATTTGCGGCACTTCCGGCAGGTCAAGGCCGTAGACCACGATCACCATGCGCCAGATGCTGCCGTCCTGAAAGGCGGCAATACGGCCCGGGTTGTCGTAAACCGCCAGTTTCCGGAAGCGGTCTTTTGAAATCCGCAGACCCAGTTCCTCATAAGTCTCCCGAACCATGGCTTCAAGACCGGTTTCCGTCTTTTTGCATCCGCCGCCGACCAGACCCCAGATATCGGAATCCCGGCGCTTTTCCAGCAACAGCCGTCCCTGACAGGTGATGATGGCGTTGGCCCCCAGATGGGCGGGCATGGTGGTTTTCGGCGCGTCCTTGGGGTCGCAGTTATAAAAGGTTACGATTGCCATATCGGTCACTCTTTTCTTTCCGATTGTGTTTCTATTTTAAAACTGGTGTTTCCATTACCATCATCTGAAAAGGAAATGGTATTTGTTATTGTGTGCCCCTCCGCCGTTTGAAATTGGTAGGATATCGTATCCTCACCAAGATATTCCAGTGTGTCCTCCACTGCCGTACAGTTCGGTGTTCCACAACGGCCTCCCAGCGGGCCGTCCATTGTCAGAAACACGAACATAACCCCATCGTGATCCCTGTCCGTATACTGAACAACTCCTACAACGCCGCAGGCAGAATCCGGCACCGGGACGCAATTGATTACAGTCCTTCCGCTGGTGGTTTCATATTTTCGGAATAAATTCAGCACTTCCCGTTCTGTCAACATCTGCGGTACAGGCTGAGCTGTTTCCAGAGTGGTTTCTTCCGGAACTCTTGGTATGGTATTATTTAGGGACTTTTCAGAACAGGCCGAAAGCAGGAACAGAGAAAGGAGCACAACCAGAATAGACTGTATTTGCTGTTTCATAAAATGCCTCCCCCAAAGATTCATTTGAAGCAACTTAGCGCTATTATACGATATGTTCAATCATATTTCCACCCTAAAATTCCTTCGGCACCGGCTTGGTCACGCCGGTGCGCCGCTCCTTGCTTAAGCCACCCGCCATATGGGGTTCGGTTCCACCCGCAAACTTCGCCCGGCGGATGATGTCCTCGCCGTATTTGTCCCGGAGGGCGTCCACGGTTTCGTCCAGCCGGAGCTTGCGCTCAAACTGCACGGGGCTTAGCCCGGAGAAGAAGTCAAACTGCTGATATGGCTCCCCGGACAGACGGGTAATCTGAACGCCCAGCTGGCGCAGGGGCGTGATTTCGTCCCATGCCTCATCAAATAGTCGACAGGAAGCTTCAAAAATTTCAGAAGTCACATTGGTGGCTCCATGAAGGACGCACTGGTGAGAAAAATGCCGGAATTCGTTGGTACGCAGGTGAATACTGACGCAGCTGCCGCATTTTCCGTCCTTACGCAGGCGTGTCGCCACGGTTTCGCACAGACTCAGCAGTACCTGATAGGCTTCCTCCCGGGTCACCACGTCATGAGAAGTCGTGGTCGCGTTGCCGTAGCCCTTGTTTTCCGCCGGTTCCGGTGTCACCGCGTCGGCGTTGCGGCCGTTGGCAAAGTGCCACAATAGCTCCCCCTGCTTGCCCAGCCGCTTTTTCAGAACCCGCACATCCGCCGATGCCAGATCGCCAATCGTATAGATTCCCAGCGTTTGCAGCTTTCGCTCTGTTTTCGCGCCCACAAGAAACAGATCACGAACCGGCAGGGGAAAGAATTTTTCCTCCATTTCCTCCGGGAACAGAGTGTGCACCTTGTCGGGCTTTTCAAAATCTCCCGCCATCTTCGCCAGTAGTTTATTAGAGGAAATTCCAATATTCACGGTAAAGCCCAGTTCTTCGTTAATTCTGCGCCGCATCAGCTCCGCCGCCAGTCTTGGCGGGCCCCAAAGCCGCTGCGTTCCTGTCATATCCACCCATGCTTCGTCAATGGAATACTGCTCCACCGCCGGGGAAAACTCCCTGAGCATATCCACAAAGTGCCGGGAGGCCTGCACATACAGCCCGTAATCCGGCGGAATCACCACCAGCTCCGGGCACTTTTCCAGCGCCTGAAACAGGGGTTCGCCTGTCTGAATTCCGTACTTTTTCGCCGGGATGGACTTGGCAAGAATAATACTGTGCCGGGAGACCTTATCCCCCGCCACCACAGAAGGCACCTCCCGTAAATCCGTTTCTTCTCCCAGCACCTTTACCCGGTAGGCCGCGCTCCAGCTTAAAAAAGCCGAGTTGGCATCCACATGAAAAATAACCCGCTGCGCCATATCAACACACCTTCCGCATCAGACTCCAGGTATGGGTGCGAATGGTATATTTCAGCTCGAACAGCCACCGTTTCTCCCGAACTGTGGCCCGGCAGAGGTAGACCGTGGCCTCAATACCCACATACTGCACCTGACGAATATTCACGATTTCCTCAATGTCCACCCGCAGAAGCTGATGGGCCTCATCCTCCATCCGCAGCCGCAGGGGGCGGATTTCTCCCGACGCGCTGCACATGGCAATCACGTCTACAGGACATACCTTCTGCTCCATACCCTTCACCACCTTTTGTTCTATTATAATACATTCGTTCGAATATAGCAAGTGGTAATTTTTCGGTTGCGGATTGGTCTGGGGTTTGGTATAATGCAGAGAAGAAACAAAGAAACTGGTGAAAATTATGCTGAAATATCCCTGCCTTGTCCTCGACCACGACGATACCGTGGTGCAGAGTGAAAAAAACATTGGCTATCCCTTTTTCTGCTACATCCTCGACCAGTTCCGCCCGGGACAGACCATCACGCTGGAACAGTTCGCGCAGGACTGCTACGAGCTGGGCTTTGCGGAGATGTGCCGCAGCCGCTGGCAGTTTACCCCCAAGGAGTTGGAGGATGAATACCACGGCTGGATGGACTATGTCATGACCCATATCCCCGACCCCTTTCCCGGTATTGGCAGCGTCATCCGGCGGCAGAAGGCCGAGGGCGGCATGATCTGTGTGGTGTCCCATTCCAGCGTGGTCAACATCACCCGGGACTATGAAACCCACTTTGGTGTCCAGCCCGATGTGATCTACGGCTGGGACTATCCCGAGGAACTGCGCAAGCCCAATCCCTTTCCTCTGCTGGATATCATGGAGAAATACCATTTTACTCCTGACCAGATGATCGTGGTGGACGATATGAAGCTGGCCTGGAATATGGCGCACCCACTGGGCGTTCAGGTTGCTTTCGCGGGCTGGGGGCGAAGGGAGTTTCCGGCTCTGGCAAAGGAAATGCAGGCCCTGTGCGACTATTCTTTCGATACCCCGGAAGCGCTGGGGAGGTTCCTGTTTGAGGAGGAATGACCATGAAAATTGACCACATTGCCCTGTATGTCAACGATTTGGCTGGGGCGAAAGCTTTCTTTGAAACCTACTTTCAGGCGGTATCCAACGGAGGATATCACAACAAGACGACGGATTTTCGCTCCTATTTTCTGGCCTTTTCCGACGGTTCCCGGCTGGAAATCATGACAAAGCCCGATCTGACCGATTCCGGCAATCTCCTTGACCGCTTTGGCTACGCTCACATTGCTTTTTCCGTCGGAAGTCACGAGGCAGTGGATGAGCTGACAGCCCGCTTAAATGCCGGCGGCTACCCCACCCTGTCCGGCCCCAAAGTCACCGGGGATGGGTACTATGAAAGCTGCGTTCTGGGATTCGAGGGAAATATCCTCGAAATTACCGTATAATCCCCTTGACAATCATGATATAATGTGTCTTAGAATCGGGTGAGGAGGTGAGCTGTCTGGAAAAGGCCGGAATCAAGGTCATGGCCCGCAATCGGGAAGCCTATCACGAATACTTCGTGGAGGAAGAATTTGAGGCGGGCATTGAGCTGGTAGGCACGGAAGTCAAGTCCATCCGCGCCGGTACCCTGAATCTGAAGGACGCATGGTGCGGCATCAAGGACGGACAGCTCCTGCTGAACCAGATGCACATTTCCCCCTACGACCACGGAAACCGCTTCAACGTAGATCCCCGCCGTACCCGCCGCTTGCTGATGCACAAGCGGGAGATCATGCGTCTCTATGGAAAGGTCAAGCAGGACGGCTATTCCCTGATTCCCCTGTCCGTGTACTTCAAAGGCAGCCGGGTCAAGGTAAATGTGGGGCTGTGCAAGGGCAAAAAGCTTTACGACAAACGACAGGCCGCGGCGGAACGGGACGCAAAGCGTCAGATCGACCGGGCCATGAAGGAGAGAATGAGACAATGAATCCTACTTTCAAGATCACCATGGAAAACGGCGGTGTCATTGAGGGCGAGCTGTACCCCGACAAGGCCCCCCAGAGCGTGTACAATTTCATCGACCTGTGCAACCACAATTACTATGACGGTCTGATTTTCCACCGGGTCATTCCCGGCTTCATGATTCAGGGCGGCTGCCCCGAGGGTACCGGCATGGGCGGCCCTGGCTACTGCATCAAGGGCGAGTTCTTCTTTAACGGCTTCAAGAACGACCTGAAGCACAAGCGGGGTGTTCTCAGCATGGCCCGCTCCTCCTCCCCCAACTCCGCAGGCAGCCAGTTCTTCATCATGCATCAGGATGCCAAGCACTTGGACGGTCAGTACGCCGCCTTCGGTAAGGTCACCTCCGGCATGGATGTGGTGGATGCCATCGCCGCCACCCGCACCGGCCGCAACGACCGTCCCGTAGAGGAGCAGAAGATCGCCTCCATCACCGTGGACACCCACGGGGAGACCTACCCGGAGCCCAATAAGCTCCCCGATCCCTACGGAAGATTCTAAGGCAATACCGCACAGAAAAAAGTGCCAAATACCGCCAAGTGTGATATAATAAACTTATGGATAAACAGATGACGATTTCCGCATTCAGTGACGAATTGGCGCAGGTGCGGACGAAGAAAAAAGAATTTCTCAGCCAGA
>JALFAD010000024.1 GCA_022772525.1 Clostridiales bacterium | reverse complement strand
ACCATCACGCTGTGCCTGGCGTCGAAGGCGAAGCGGGCCATCGGCGCGGAGATCGTGCCGGAGGCCATAGCCGACGCCAAGGAGAACGCCCGGCGCAACGGCGTGGACAATGTGGAGTTCTTCTGCGGCGACGCCTCCGCTGTGGCGGCGAAGCTGGAGCGGGAGGGTCTGCGCCCGGCGGTGGTCTGCGTGGACCCGCCCCGCAAGGGCCTGGCGGAGGACGTGGTGAAGACCGTGGCGGCCATGGGGCCGGAGCGGGTGGTGTACGTCTCCTGCGACCCCGCCACCCTGGGCCGGGACGTGAAGCTTTTCGCGGAGCTGGGCTACCGGGCCGTCCGCGCCTGCGCCGTGGACATGTTCCCCGGCACCCGCCATGTGGAGACGGTGGTCCTCTTGTCACGGGAAACAAATCCACTGACGGTTGAAGTCAGAATGGAAGTGGAAACCGGCGAGGTCAAGGAGCATCCGACCTATAAGCGTATTCAGGAATATGTGCAGGAGAAGTAAGGCTTCAAAGTCCATACTGCATATATTGCAGAGGTCAAGCGTATGGTCGGATTGGATATGCACAAAGCGCCGAACGCTGTGGAGCAGAGGAAGCATGAGTATCATCCATGCCCGCCTGAAAAGGTCGAGGCAATTAAGGATGCTCTGCGGCATTTCGGCTTAATTGCTGAGTAAAGTCACTGTGAGGCAGTAAAAATGCCTTATTAAAACCGGAGATAGTGAGAACAGTGAAATCCTTTCTCCCTGCATGAAAAAAGCACATCAGAAAGCAAAGCACGGCAGAGCGTATACGGTACGCCTTTGGATGTGGAATTTTACGGCATAGAGCATTTTTACACCATTTGGCAAAATGCGAAAGTGCTTCTTGCAAACAGAGCATTGTTTTACCCGCTGAAATCGCTGTAATGAGGAGAAGCCCAGCATCACGTCAAACGGCGCGTGCTGGGCTTCTTTTTGTTGCGTCTCGGGGCTTTTTTTGGAGGATAATCCCTCCTGTGTGCCATTTGCTCCGCAGGTAGTCTCAGATAGTATTCATAGTTCTCATTGCGTTGGCGGCTGTTTTTTGTCCACCGGATCGCCTCGTCGGTGAAATAATACCGGATAGAAAATTTGCATTTTTCCAGAGAGCACACATCTTTTACAGCGGAAAGCAACCATAAACTTTGATAATGATTCAGAGTGCACACCATAGAAGCATACAAAAATCCTCTGTCATCTGGGTTCTGTAGGATAGCGTAAAAATCCTCACAGTGCTTCTTAATCCCGTGGTTGCCCACGCAGGCTGCGGCGGCAGATTTCACTTCTACCAGCACGATTTCTGTTACCACACCGTCCTGGAGTTTCACAGCCAAGCAGTCGGGAGATCCCTTCTTTGCAATATCCGACGATTCCCCTGGGATAGAAAGCTCCATATCGTAAAAGACCAGTTCCTCTCCAATTCCCATAGGATCAAAATGAGCAGAAAACAATTCCTGCTGCCGTACCTTCTCCAGAAGATCTCTCTTTCTCGACGGATGGATATAATCTGTGAGTTTGGACAGGTCAAAAAAGTCATCAATATAACTCTTATAAGCGTCAATGATCTGCGTTTGTGCGTTCTTCGGAATCATATCAGAATAGAACCATACCTCGTCTGATGCGCTGAAGCGGATTTCCGGTAGAATCGCTTTTATCCTGGATTTTGCAGCCTCCATGGGCTCCGTATATCGGGCGTGGCGGAGGTTAAAAGAAAGCCTATAACCCCGCTGGTGCTGAGTGATCTTAAAGAGGCTGTGGCTTTTATAATACACATTCACATAGCCATCACGGAAGCAGAGGATCAAATTATTGGTGCGATCTTTTACCGCATCTGTTACCCATTTCAGGGTACCACTGTGTAGCTCGCTCTGAAATTCATCGGATATACTTCTCATAGGGGCCTCCTTACAGGGTTATGCAGTCACCGTCTTGTGGGAACAGAATCCTTCTTCCATCAGCAAGTGATATGAATGCGTCGGGTTTCTCTGTGTGCATGGGTATGATGAAGCCGGGGTCAACGGTATCAATTACCGTACGGATGGTTTCTCCGTCCGCATGACCGCTGGTATGCAGTTCAATACGGTGGAATCCCCGCAAAAAAGCCTGCATATCCGGCCGCTCCAAATAGCCTTTCCACATGGAGTAGATGACCACCGCGTCGGGGAACCGCTCCATCGTCTGCCTATGGAATGGGTTTCCGCTGCGGACAAACATACAGAACCCCTTATCGGTCATCCGTTCATCCAGATTCCGCCCATAGCGCAAAATCCCATCACAGGCATACACCGCACTTTTCGTGCCTCCGGTCTGCCGAAGATACTGAATCATTTCGCATTGATAATCATCACAAATACAGTATTTCCCCTTGGGAATTACTGAACACACCGACGCAATACGGTCAAAATTCGTAGAGGAGCACAGCACGAATACATACTTGTTTTCCTCCAGCACAGTCTTGATCTGGCTTTGCAATTCCTGTTCGCTGATGTGGGAATAGTCAGGTCTGTTCAGAGTTGTACCTTCACAGATCAATGCATCCACCTTCCCCACATATTTCGGTTGGCAGAAGTCCTTTTCCACGAAAACCATGGTTGCGGAAGTCTCCGGTATGCAGAACCCGTTTCCCATCTGCTTCGATCAGGAACATATGGGCATCGTACGCAGAATGGTCCACAAACAGCGGTGTAATTGCAATATCACCAATCACAATCGTCTGTGGCGCTTCAAAGGTACGGATTCGTTCCACCAATTCCACAGGAAACTTCCGGGTTCGGTTGTTGAGCCGCTTCAGAATCTCTTTGGATGCTTTTCCCATATATAGCGGGATATCCGGATTTACCATATCCATCAGGCCCATCACCGTCCTTTGAAAGTGTGTGTGATGTTAACTCTGCCGCCCGGGTATTGCAAGTGGCTATGCTGCACAAACCTGGGCGGCTATTTTTATTGCTATCGGCTGTATAACGAATAGCGGTTGTTTAACGAATTGAAAGCACAATATGCGGTGGATATAAGCAAGGCGCACCTGCCAAAACCATCATATCAAGGAAACACAGACTATAAATACGTTGCAAATGCAAGAAAAAAGCCTTTTTTACCGTAATTTTGGAAAAAAGGGAATAAAAAAGCAGATACCGTAATCGACACGATTGTATCAATTTCGGTATCTGTTATGGTACAGCGGAGCTAACCAAATCCGAACCATGTTCCTGTTCGGCAAAAGCGGTTTCTATGTCATTCAGTGTGATGGTTTGGGCACCATCCTTGTGGTTGAAGGTGATGATCAGCTTGTCATCGTAGAGATAAATACGATTGACGAAAGTATCGATCAGCCGCTGGCTGTGAGACTGCTTGCTCAGCCCCATTGTGGACAAGGAGCCGGAGCTGGCCAGTCAGTTCCGGATCATAAGCATCCCCACCTTGGTGGTGATGCAGGACGGCCAAGTGGTCGCCCAGGCCGTAGGCGCCAGACCCAAGAGTGCCATTCTGGCTATGCTGTAACAAAAAATTCGCCTCCCGGAAATTCCAGGAGGCAGATTTTTTTGCAGAACCGGGTCAGCCGCTGACCTTTTCGAAATCCGAAGCCGGGTGCTTGCACAGCGGACAGACAAAGTCCGCCGGCAGCTCCTCGCCTTCATAGACATAGCCGCACACGGTGCAGCGCCAGACCGTCTTTCCGGCCTTCTTCTCAGGCTTCGGCTTGATGGAGGACTGATAATAGGCGTAGGTCGCGGAAGGCTCCCGGGAGAGGACATCCATATCCTCCACGGCGGCGATAAACATGGTGTGGGTTCCCAAGTCAATGGTCTGCTCCACCCTGGCACTGATATAGGAGTTGGTTCCCTCCGTGATATAATACAGGCCGTTGGCGCTGCGTTCACAGGCGGAATAGTCCACGAATTTGTCAACCGTCCTGCCGGACTGGAAGCCAAAGTGCCGGAACAGGGAAAAATCCGCTTTCTCGCTCAGAATGGAAATGTTGAATCTGCCGGTCTCCCGGATCATATCATGGGTAAAGTTATCCTTATTCACCGTGATGCTAATCCGGTTGGGGGTAGAGGTCACCTGCCCCGCGGTGTTGATGATACAGCCGTTGTCCTTATCTCCCTGGCGGGCGGTCAGCACAAACAGGCCGTAGCTCAGGTTGTACATTGCTTTCTTGTCCATATTCTGCGCCCCCTTATCAGGTCATGGCCGCACCGTCTACCCGGAGGGTAACGCCGGTCACATAGCTTGCCAGATCACTGGACAGATACAGGTACGCGTTGGCGATGTCCAGAGGCTCGCCTACCCGGCCAAGGGGAATTCCGGCGGAAATCCGGTCCACTAGCTCCTGGGGCAGAGCCGCCACCATGTCGGTTCTGGTGACACCGGGAGCCACGGCGTTGACACGGATGTTGTCCTTGGCCAGTTCTCTGGCAAGAGACCGGGTAAGGCCGTTCACCGCGTACTTGGAGGCGGGATAGCCGCAGCCAGAGGGCTGGCCGTACTCACCGACCATGGAACTGGTATTGACGATGACGCCGCCGCCCTGCGCCTTCATGATCCTGGCCGCGGCCTGGGTGCAGACAAACACGGCCTTCACATTCAGATCCATGATCTTGGAGAATTCCTCAATAGTGTAGTCATACAGGCTGGTTCTGGAAGAAATGCCCGCATTGTTGGCCAGGATATCCAGGCTGCCAAACTTCTCCTTAACGGAAGCAAAGGCTGCCGCTACCTCCTCAGGAGAGCAAATGTCCGGCCAGATGCCCATAACCCGACCCGCGTACTCCGGCAGCTTCGCCAGGGCTTTATCCACAGACTCCTGCCGGGACCCGGCAATGGCTACATTGGCGCCGTTTTCCAGAAACTTCTTCGCAATGGCGAAGCCGATTCCTCTGGTTCCGCCGGTTACAACTGCCGTTTTTCCTGTTAACATACAATTTTCCTCCTATTTCATATTGATTGACCGGGTGCTTCCTCCGATGTTTTTTCCTTCTCCCCGCATTCCGGGCACAGGTAGTACACCTTCAGATCGTAGAACAAAAAGTCCTGCCCGAGCTGGCTGCGCAGAGGCGCGGTCAAGTCCTCAAAGGAAACATCCAGTATCTTTCCACAGCGCTTACAAACCAGGTGATCGTGCTTCTGGAGAATATCGTACCGGTCCGGCATTCCTTCCACGGAAACCTTCCGGATCAGACCGGATTCCCACATTTTATTGAGGTTGTTATACACGGTCGCCAGGACCACCTTCGGATGGTCCATTTTCAGCCTTTCAAAAATCTGGCGAACAGTCAGATGCTCATGGGACATTCGTACGATATTATAAATTGCTCTTTCGTATTTTGTCATGGAAGCATCCCTCCCATTCGTTTTAGAATTATTTTAATTATATTATAATCATTCTAAATTATTTGTCAAGTAAAATTTGAGTGTTTTCCACATTCACAGCGATCCACAGTTGACGCTGATTACAAATACCCCATTTGCCAATTTCACAGAATGTCCTGAGGTTTCGAATAGCCGTCGGTGTGAGTGAGTTGCTTGCATCGACGACGTTTTCTCTGCCCAAAAGCCTGTCACCGGGCTCCGCAAAGAGCTGGACAAGCTCAGCAACGAAGCGGTTTCCACGGACATGTGGTGACGGCTGATCGCCATGATGGAGAAGTTGGGTATAATGATACTTCCGTCCCTTTTCTTTGGGGCGGCTCGGAGCGATCCTCGGAGGGGTGAGAGTCCCATGATACTACTTTACCGGTGGTAGTCCGCAGCATTCCCTATTCAGCAGGGGCGCGAGCCGCAAATATGCTGGAACACAATTTATCATCAAAAACTATGGGCAGCAGTTGTCGAACGACTGCTGCCTATCCTTTTGCTGATAAGGCAAAATCAAATCTTGTGGAGGTGAGACGGGTGAATACCGCATCAACCATTTCTCAGCGCGATGCCTACAAGCTCATGCTGAAAGACTATCCCGATGTGATGAGCATTGAGCAGATGTGCGAAATACTCAGCATCAGCACAAAGACCGGCTACCGCATCCTGCGGGAAGGCAAAATCTGTTGTCTCAAGGTCGGAAGAGCCTATCGTATTCCGAAGGCTCATCTTTTCAC
>JALFAD010000018.1 GCA_022772525.1 Clostridiales bacterium | reverse complement strand
CAAATGTTATTTTCAGAAAAATGGGGAAAATGTCATTGGTTCGTTCATTCACTATGTTGTGCTTTAGCTGATTAAGACCTTCCCCCCTCGGGGGAAGGTGGCCCCGCAGGGGGCGGAACTATTTTGGACACACAGAAGCAGCTCGGCGAAACGGTATTTGCCTCTTCCGACCTCGCTTAAGGCTCGGCCACCTTCCCCAAAGGGGAATGCTTAGTTAGCTAAATTCCCTTTTAGTAAACAATGGAAGGTGTACCCTGTTGAATAAACAACGTGCCGGAGGGGTTCAGACCTCTCCGGCACAACTGTTATTTCTGTTCTTCTTTTCCGTAAATGGTTTCTTCGTAGAGCTTTTCTCCGAACAGTTCGTGTACTTTTACGGAGGTCACAGGCTCCGCTCCCAGATATTCTTCCAGGCACAGCCCGGAATCCTTCATATCGAGAGACACCTCGGTGCCTACATAGCGGAAATGCCATGGCTCATCGATGATTCCGGTGATGTCTTCCTTGTCCTCGGTGTAGCGCAGGATGAAGCCGTAGTCCCAGCAGTGCTCGGTAAACCAGGGAATGGCCTCCTTGCCCAGAAGGTCTACCGCAAGCCCCAGATGGTGCTCACTGGTGCTGGGAACCGCCACGGTTTCCAGCGCCTTGTCCCGGGCCTCCCGGAAGTCCAGTCCATAGTCCTCCATGTGCTCCCGGGTTCGGTACTCCAGAATGGCGGTCTGGGTGTACAGGGTTCGGTAGCCCGAGTTGAATTCATATTCGATGCCAGCGGCGTTGCAGTCGGCGAGCATCTGCACAAGCGCGTCATAGCACAGCGCGGCTACCTGATGGTCGCCGGTCAGGGTAACAAGGTTCGGCTCGTACCAGTCCGGCACCGGATTCAGCCCGTTGACCAGCACTACCTCGATGCCTTTTGGGGTGAAATAGTGGATTTGTCCATCGATTTCCGTGGGGCCTGCCGCCATGGTGCCGTCCTCGCGGAAATAGTAGCGGTACTCCCCGGCCTGATACCATCCTACGGTCATAAGACCGTTCTCGCCAAAGAGCCGCCAGCCGTCCTCCATTTCCAGCCAGCCCAGAGCCATCGGGCCATCGGGCAGAAAGTAACGGCGTCCCGTTTCATCCTCCTGCCAGCCGGTCTGCATGGCCCCGTCTTTGCCGAAAAAGTAGAAGCTTCCGTCGATTTCCGTCAGCCCGGTGGCAAGATATCCGTCGGCGAAAAAGTAGAAATTATCGCCGATTTTGGTAAGGCCTATGGCGGCGATGCCGTCTTCGTCAAAGTAGCACCGCCCGCCGTCAATCTCCTGCCAGCCTTTGAGCAGCGCTCCATCCCGCAGATAATAGCGCCCGTCCTCCAGCCAGAGCCAGCCGGTGACCATGGCGCCGTTTCCGCCGAAATAACAGGTATCGCCGTCGATTTCCGCCCAGCCGGTAGTCATGATGCCGGTGTCGCCAAAGTAATATGTAACGCCGTCGATGGTTTGCCAGCCAAGCAGCGGCGTGCCGTCCTCCCGGAAGCAGTAGCGGCCCTCCGGCAGTTCCAGCCAGCCGGATACGGGCTTTGCGTGGAAATCCTGATAGTACCGGACGCCGTCCTTCTCTGTCCACCCGCTGCGGTCAACATGGTTGTCGTACCAGAATAGCCCGCCGGCGACGCAGGCGAGAATCATCAGCAGGAAAATCAGCGGCAAAAACCGCTGCCGTTTTGTTTTCATGGTGTTCCTCCAAATAGGGCTAAAACTCATTTTAGCATGATTCGACACCGATTGCAATCTGGAAAATGAAAACAATTCTTAAGAAAAGAACAGTGGATTTTTCGGAAATATCTGTTATAATGGGGCCGTAGAGAATTGATCAGGAGGATTACCATGGCTGAGCAGGAGAAGCTGAAGATACTGATTACCACGGACCTGTACACCACCAACACCAACGGCGTCGTTACCAGTGTACAGAATTTGTTTGATGAACTGACAGAAAAGGGACACGATGTCCGTATTTTGACCATTTCCGATTCCCTCCATTCCCACAAGGAGGGAGCGGTGTACTATATTCGTTCCGTGCCTCTGGGGGCGGTGTACCCGGATCTTCGGATGCCCACCTCCTACCGCAACAAGCTGATTCAGGAGATCATCGACTGGAAGCCGGACATTGTCCACAGCCAGTGCGAGTTTTTCAGCTTCCAGTTTGCGGCCCGTATTTCCAAGATTACCGGCGCGCCGCTGGTGCATACTTACCATACGCTGTACGAGCAGTACCTGACTTCCTATTTCATTCCCAGCAAGCGGCTGGGGGAGTTTCTCGCCAAGGTGCTGTCCCGGCAGCGTCTGCGCCATGTGAAAACGCTGGTGGCCCCCACCCAGAAGGTGGAGGACGCCCTACAGGGCTACGGCCTTCATGTGCCCATCAATGTGGTACCCAGCGGCATTTCCCTGGAGCAGCACCATCAGCGGCTGTCCCACGAGGAGCGGATGAAGCGCCGCCGGGCGCTGGGCATTTCCGACGACGATCAGGTGCTGCTGAATCTGGGCCGTCTGGGCGGCGAAAAAAATCTGGGCGAACTGATCACGCTCTTTGCCGAGGCCCGGCAGGAGAATGACAAGCTGAAATTCCTGATTGTGGGCGACGGCCCCGCGAGAGAGGATCTTCAGAAGCAGGCGAAAAAGCTGGGCGTGGAGGACTATGTGATTTTCACCGGCATGGTTGAGCCCTCCGAGGTTCAGAACTACTATCAGCTGGGGGATGTATTCGTCAGCGCGTCCACCAGTGAAACACAGGGCCTGACCTACATCGAGGCTGCCGCCAATGGCCTGCCCCTGCTGTGCCGCCAGGACGAGTGCCTGGACGAGGTGCTGGAGGAGGGCCAAAACGGCTACGAATACACCAGCGCCGAGGAATTTCTGGATGCCATCGACCATGTGATGCACGACCCCAAATGGCGCAAGGATGCCTCCAAGCGCAGCGAGGAAATCGCCTCTGCCTTTGACAAAAAGAACTTCGGCGATGCCATTGAGAATATTTACGAATCGGTATTATAATCAGTAAGCCGGGGCATTCGCCCCGGCAATTGTTATATCAGCAGCATCCACAGCCAGTAGATGAATCCGTACAGCACGCTTGCGGCCAATCCGTACACAATCACCGGCCCGGCGATGGTGAACAGCTTCGCCCCCACACCCAGGATAAACCCTTCCGTTTTGAATTCCACCGCCGGAGCGGCGATGGCGTTGGCAAAGCCGGTGATGGGAACCAGCGTACCCGCGCCGCCGTATTTTGCCAGATCGTCATACAGGCTCAGTCCGGTCAGCAGCGCGGACAGCACCACCAGTGTTATGGAGGTGGCCGTCGCGGCGGCATCCTTGTCCAAACCAGCTGCACTGTAACTATTTGTCAGGATTTGCCCAAGTACACAAATCAATCCTCCGATCCAGAAGGCGTTCAGGCAGTCCTTCCCCATGGGCGATTTGGGAGAAGCCTTCTGCACCAGCTTTTCATAATCCTTTTCCGTCATATTCATCCCTCCGGCTATTAGGGTGCCGCAGAAATGAAAAAACATACATACAAGGAAAAAGGTCTGTCGCGCGGGCAGACCTTTCTCGATTATTCGATTGTCAAATGGTTTCGTTCCAGCGCTTTGCGAATGGCGACTGCCAGAATGGGCGCGAAGACGATGGCGACCACAGCGTTAAAGGTGGTGGCGGGCAGCTTGGCGACGATGGTTGTCAGTGCGGCAGCGGGGGTCAGGCCCTTGAGGAGCAGTCCGTTGTAGAAGTAGCTTTTCGCCAGATACAGCACAGCGTAGGTCAGGGCACCAGCAACGGTTGCGACTGCAGCTCTGCCGTAGCCCCATTTGTCCTTGGCCTTCCACACCACCAGACCCACAGCCAAGCCGTAAGCGCCCTTGGTCAGGAAGGTGATCCAGCACTCGGAGATATACAGGGGGTTGGTCATATCGTAGATGGCAGAGCCGAGGCCGGAAGCCAGGCCGCCCAGCCAGGGCCCTAGCAGCAGACCGCTGAGGGCGCACATGATGTTGCCCAGATGGAAGGACGTGGTGCCCGCGATGTCGATGGGAAGGGTGACTCTCAGGGCGGAGCCAGCCACGGTCAGCGCAGCCATCAGGGCGACAAAAACGATTTTTCGGGTGGAGATTTTCTGCTTCTTTTCCATTTGCGTTGCCTCCTTGAAAAGTGATGGGCTTATTATA
>JALFAD010000083.1 GCA_022772525.1 Clostridiales bacterium | reverse complement strand
GGGGAAGCTGGCAGAAATCTTTGATTTCTGACTGATGAGGGGAAAACAGGCCAATTCTTCTTCCGGGAGACCCCTCATCCGTCACGGCTTACGCCGTGCCACCTTCCCCCGAAGGGGGAAGGTCTTAATCCGCTAAATTCTCCTTTAGCCAACTTACGGCAATCATCGTTTCTATCCGAGCGCCCGTTTTGCTTCTCTGACAGCTCTCTCGCTGGTCATGGGAATGTGCCATTCGTCCAGCCCCGGCAGGCCCATGGGCACGCCCTCCCGGCGAAAGCGCATCTTGCTTTCAATTTCCGTTTTTCCGCTCATGTGGAAGGCCCTCGCTTCCGGCAGCTTCGCCCGGAAGGCGGCAATAACACCAGCATTGACCCCCGCGCCGATGAGAACCTCCGGACCGTTCTCTGCGTCCCGGATTTTCAGCAATTGCCCGATGGTTTCCACACCGTCCCGGCACTTCCCTGCCCCGCCGCTGGTCAGCACCGTGTCAAAGCCCAACCGCGCCGCGTTCCGGTAGGTATTTTCCAAATTTCGTGACACATCGATGCAGCGGTGCAGGGTCAGGCCGCAGCCTTCCGCAGCCTCCCGCAGCGGCTCCATGGCTCTGCCGTCCAGCTCACCGTCTGCCGTCAGGCAGCCGATGACAAAGCCGTCGGCTCCGGCGTTCCGGAGAACTGCCATCTCCATTGTCATCTGCTCCACTTCCTCGGGTGTATAGAGAAAATCCCCGCCCCGGGGCCGCATCAGACAGCGGATGGGAACATCGCTGACCCGGCGGATCTGCCGCAGCAGCGCCGCCGAAGGGGTCAGGCCCCCCACGCTCAATGCGCTGCACAGCTCCAGCCTATCCGCGCCCCCGGCGACTGCCGCCATGGCGGAGGCGTAGGAATCCACGCAGACCTCCAATACCCGCTTCACCGCAATTCCCCCTTTCGGGCTTCATAATCCTTTAATGACGCGATGGCCTTCCCGGACATGGGCACCACCGCAATCAGGTTGAAAATGGTCATAAGGCCAATGCCGATGTCCCCCAAATCCCACACGAAGGTGTACGCCGCCAGTCCGCCGATGAACAGCATCGCCAGCGCCACCAGCTGGAAGCCGGTCTGGGCCGCCCGGCGGTCGCCAAACAGATAGGCCACGTTGGAACGGGCATAATAGAGGATGCCGATAAAGGTGGAAAAGCTGAACAACCACAGGGTAATGGCTACAAAAATCACACCCCACTGTCCGAAGTGGTATCCCATAGCGGTTTGCAGCAGCGCCATGCCGGACAGGCCCTCCAGCGTCCCCTGCGGGGCCAGCAGCATGATCATGGCAGTGCAGGAGCAGATCACGATGGTGTCTAAGATGACGCCGAAGGCCTGGAGCAGTCCCGCCTTTGCCGGGTGGCTGACATTGGCGGCGGCAGCGGCACAGGGGGCGGAGCCGGAGCCTGCCTCGTTGGAGAACAGCCCCCGCTTGACGCCGTTCATCAGCGCCGCACCGAAGGCCCCCGCCACTGCCTGCCGAAGGCCGAAGGCCTCCTCCACAATCCGTCCGAATACCCCGGGCAGCAGGGCGGCATTATTCACAATGACAATAATCGCCAGCAGAAAATAAAACCCCGCCATAATCGGCACGATCACATCCAGCACCTTCACGCTGGCATTTTTCCGCAGAACCACCACCGCCGCCAGCGCCACCAGCACCACCGTGGACACGATGGGCGGAATGGAGAAGGCGTTCTGGAACGAGGCAGAGACGGAATTGCTGATGACCTGACTGACACCGCACCAGCATAAAAGCCCCGACAGGGCAAAGGCCACCGCAAGGAAGCTTTTCTTTTTGCCCCGGCAGAAAAAGCCGTGGATGTAGTAGGCCGGGCCGCCCCGATAGCCGCCAAACAGCGGATCCGGCTCCCGATAGAGCTGGGCCAGCGTGGCTTCCACAAAGGCAGTGGACGCACCGATCAGCGCCGTCACCCACATCCAGAACACCGCCCCCGGGCCGCCGGCGGAAATCGCCGCCACGACGCCCACCATGTTGCCCATGCCGACTCTTGTCGCCGTGGACACAATGAGCGCCTGAAGTCCGGAAATGGCGCCGCCCTTTCCAGCCGACTCCCGGTGGATCATAAGGCGCAGCATTTCCGGAAAGCACCGCACCGGAAGCAGCCGGGTTCGCACCGTAAAGTACAGCCCCGTGGGAATCAGGAGGGCCACCAACAGGGAGACGCCGATTCCGCCGCCAATGGGAATCGTGAACAAATCTCCCCAAAGAAAATTGTATACTGCCGAAATAATACCCATTTTTTATACCTCTTGACAGAATTCACAACGAGTATATAATAGATACCGGTATAAGTCCAATTGATGAATTAAATCCAATTCATTTACTTTTTTAATTCCAGGAGGACAGCCATGGACCTTCGGGCACTGAGTATTTTTATCGAAGTTGCCGAGCTGGGCAGCTTCACCCGGGCGGGTGAAAAGCTGGGCTATTCCCAGCCCACCATCTCTTTTCAGATTAAGCAGCTGGAAAAGGAAATGGGCGCCCAGCTCTTTGACCGCATCGGCCACACCGTCACCCTGACCGACGCGGGCCGGGACGCGCTGGGCTACGCCCAGCAGATTTGCCATACCGGTCAGGAAATGCTGCTGGGCGACCAGCGCCGGCGGGAGCCTGCCGGAATGCTGCGGCTGGGCATGGCGGATTCCCTGTGCGAGCCGCTGATCGTGGGGCACTTCGCTCAGTTTCGGGCTGCCTACCCTCAGGTTCGCCTGCACATCACCACGCTGGACACCAGCGCGCTGCTGGAATCTCTGGATCGCAACGATGTGGACATGATCTGCACCATGGACGACCACGTTTATGACACCAACTACGTTATTGCCGACGAGGAAGAAATCGGCGTGCATTTTGTGGCGTCGCCCCGGCATCCGCTGGCAGCGCTGCGGTCAGTCGCCCTGGAGCAGCTTCTCCCTCAGCCCTTCCTGCTGACGGAAAAGGGCATGAGCTACCGCCGACTGATGGATGAACAGTTGGCGCGGAATTCTCTGGAAATCAATCCCGTGCTGGAAACCGGTCAGGCCGACCTGATCTGCAAGCTGGTGGGGGAAAATATGGGGCTGTCCTTCCTGCCGGATTATGTCACCGAACGCGGGGTTCGTGCCGGACACCTGATGCGGTTGAACGTCCCCCAATTGCAGGTGGTGGTCTGGAAGCAGCTGCTGTACCGCCGGGAAAAGTGGCTGTCCGCCCCCATGCGGGCCATGATCGACCACATAAAGGGCATCCGGCTCACCGAGGAAACGCCATGAAGCGGCGCATGGCTGCTGGGCTGCTGGCCCTTGCCTGTCTGCTTTGTTCCTGCGGCAGAACGCAAACGGTACCCACAACCGCCGGGACAGCCCCGGCTCAAACCCTGCCGCCGGAAACCCTGTCGGAAACGTCTGCCCCGGAACCTTCCCCTTCGGATTTCGTTCGGGTTCTGGATTATATTCCGTCGGCACGGCAGGAACTGATGTACGCCACCGCCGATAATTTCACCGGGCAGGTTATCTACGATTTCTCCGACGCCTATTTGCGCTACGGCACGGTCAAAAAACTGGCAGCGGTCAGTGCAGACCTCGCCGAGCTGGGACTTTCCCTCAAAATCTGGGACGGCTTCCGCCCAGTCAGCGCACAATTTAAACTCTGGGAAGTCTGCCCGAACCCGGCATTTGTTGCCAATCCGGAAACGGGCTTCAGCTCCCACAGCCGGGGCAGCACCGTGGACGTGACGCTGGTGGACGAAACCGGAACCGAGCTGGAAATGCCCACGGGCTTTGACGACTTTTCGGCAAAGGCAGACCGGGACTATTCCGACTGCACCGAAACCGCCGCAGCTCACGCGGAACTTTTGGAGATTCTCATGGAAAAGCACGGTTTTAAAGGATATTCCGGGGAATGGTGGCATTATTCCGATACGGATGAATACCCGGTAGAACAGTCTTTTATCCCCTCATAGGAACATGATGTCCATTGAAAAAGCGGGAAGCCGGTTCGCCCGGTACGGCATGGCAGGCCGGGGAATAACCGGAAAAGTTTACAGCATTTTCAAACATTTTTCCGGAAAATGTATTATAATAATGTGTTGAGAAAATCAAACACACTGGAAAGGTGAGACAATTATGACAAAAATTGATATTTACTCCGGCTTTCTCGGCGCCGGCAAGACCACGCTTATCAAGAAAATGATCCAAGAGGCCTACAAAGGCCAGAAAATCGTACTGATCGAGAACGAGTTCGGCGAGATCGGCATTGACGGCGGTTTTCTGCAGGACGCCGGCATCAACATTACCGAGATGAACTCCGGCTGCATCTGCTGCTCTCTGGTGGGCGACTTCGGCAAGGCCCTGACCCGGGTCATCGCCGAGTACAACCCCGACCGTATCCTCATCGAGCCCTCCGGCGTGGGCAAGCTGTCCGACGTCATCGGCGCGGTGAAGAAGGTCATGAACGACGAGGTCACGCTGGGCTACACCGTAGCCGTGGTGGATGCCGGCAAGGTCAAGGTGTATATGAAGAACTTCGGCGAGTTCTACAACAACCAGATCGAGACCGCTTCCGCCATTATTCTGTCCCGCACCGACTCCATCCCCCAGGCCAAGCTGGATGCCGCGGTTGCCCTGCTGCGGGAGCATAACAACAAGGCCGCGATTGTGACGACTCCCTGGGGCCAGCTCACCGGTGAGCAGCTGACCGCCGCCATGGAGGGCCAGTCCACACTGGCAAACGAGCTTGCCCAGCTGGTGCATGAGCATCACCATCATCACGACCACGACGAGGACGACGACCATTGCGGCTGCGGCCATCATCACCATGATGACGAGGATGACGAGCACGAGCATCATCACCACCACGACCATGAGGAGCACGAGCACCACCACGACCATGACGAGCACTGCACCTGCGGCTGCCACGACCATGACCACGATCATGAGCATCACCACCATGACCACGATGCCGACGAGGTGTTCACCTCCTGGGGTGTGGAGACTGCCAGGAAGTTCGACAAGGAAACCGTGGAGAAGGCGCTGCACGCGCTGGATTCCTGCAAGTACGGCATGATTCTCCGGGCCAAGGGCATTCTGCCCGCCGCCGACGGAAGCTGGATTCACTTCGACTATGTGCCGGAGGAATACAACGTCCGCACCGGCTCCGCCGACATCACCGGCAAGCTGTGCGTCATCGGCTCCAAGCTGGACGAGCACGCCATTGCCGAGCTGTTCGGGGTGTAAGCCATGCAGGAAATTCCCGTTTACGCCTTTACCGGTTTTTTGGATTCCGGTAAGACCAAATTCATTCAGGAGACGCTGGAGGACGAGCGGTTCAACGCCGGAGAGCGCACCCTGCTGCTGCTCTTTGAGGAGGGCGAGGAGGAGTACGACCTGTCCACTTATCCCCACAAGAACGTCTATATCGAAGTTCTCGACCAGCAGACCGTCACCACCAAGCAGCTTCAGGCCCTGCAAAAAAAGTACCGGGCCGAGCGGGTTGTGGCGGAACTGAACGGAATGCAGCAGGTAGGTGACCTCTATATGCGCTTCCCCGAGGGCTGGGTGGTGGCGCAGGAGGTCATGTTCGCCGATTCCACCACCATTATGGCCTTCAACGCCAATATGCGCAATCTGGTGATGGACAAGCTGGTGGGCGCCCAGATGGTGGTATTCAACCGTCTGGAAAAGGGCACGGACGTGATGCCCTTCCACAAGCTGGCTCGGGCAGCCTCCCGCCGTATCGACATTCTTTACGACTACACCGACGGCACCACAGAATTTGACGAAATTGAGGATCCCCTGCCCTTCGATATTAACGCTCCCGTCATCGAAGTCAAGGACGAGGACTACGCCCTGTTCTACCGGGACGTTTCCGAGGAACCTCAGAAGTACGACGGCAAGACCGTCCGCTTTAAGGGGCAGGTTGCCATGCTCCGCCGGGACAGGAACGGCATGTTCGCCCCGGGCCGGTTCGTCATGACCTGCTGCGTAGAGGACATCCAGTTCTGCGGCATTCCCTGCCGGTACGAAAAAGCGGCTCAGCTGAAATCCAGAGACTGGGTCATGGTCACGGCGAAAATTGCCGCGGAAAAGCACCCGCTGTACAAGGGCGAGCTCGGCCCCGTGCTGACCGCCATCGAGGTCACTACCGGAGCGCAGCCCGCGGAACCCGACGTGGCAACATTCTGAGATAAGCCCTCCCCTTTGGGGAGGGTGGCCGAGCCTTAAGCGAGGTCGGGAGAGGTCTTTCTCCCTGTCTCCAGCGCTGAGAGGGAATCCCTCTTCCGTCAGCCCTTCGGGCTGCCACCTTCCCCAGAGGGGAAGGCCTATGAAAAGGAGGGCTGTCTATGTATCAACCATTGGCCGATCTTCTGCGGCCCACCACACTGGACGAGGTATACGGTCAGGAGCACATTCTGGGGCCAAACGCCGTGCTGCGGCGGCTCATTGACTCCGGAAAGATTCCCAACATGGTGTTCTACGGCCCCAGCGGCACGGGAAAAACCACCGTTGCCAACATTATCGCGAGGCAAACCAACCGGACACTCTATAAGCTCAACGCCACCACCGCTTCCACGGCGGATATTAAGGAAATCGTGGCTCAGCTGGACACCTTCATGGCCCCCAACGGGGTGCTGCTCTACTTAGACGAAATTCAGTCCTTCAATAAAAAGCAGCAGCAATCCCTGCTGGAGCACATTGAAAACGGCAAAATCACCCTGATTGCCTCCACCACGGAGAATCCCTATTTTTATGTGTTCAACGCCATTTTGAGCCGCTCCACCGTGTTTGAGTTCAAGCAGATTTCGGCGGAAGCGGCGCTGAAGGCGGTGCGTCGGGCAGTTGCCTTTATGGAGAACCGCACCGCGCTGAGAGCGGAAGCAGAGGAAGGCGCATTGGAGTACATCGCTTCCGCCTGCGGCGGCGACCTGCGCAAGGCCATGAACGCGGTGGAGGTGCTGTTCTCCGCCGGGCAGCCCCAAAACGGAGTGCTTCCTCTGACGCTGGAGGACGTAAAAGCCGTCACCCAGAAAAGCGCCCTCCGGGCTGACCGGGACGGGGACAACCACTACGACCTGCTGTCCGCCCTGCAAAAATCCATCCGCGGCTCCGACCCGGACGCGGCCTGTCATTATCTGGCCCGGCTTCTGGAAGCGGGGCAGATGCCCTCCGCCTGCCGCCGTCTCATGGTCATTGCCGCCGAGGACGTGGGCCTTGCCTACCCGCAAATCATCCCCATTGTCAACGCCTGCGTGGATATGGCCCTGAAGCTGGGGATGCCGGAGGCCCGGATTCCGCTGGGCGACGCCGCCGTTTTGATGGCAACCAGCCCCAAGTCCAACTCCGGGCATATCGCTCTGGACGCGGCGCTGGCGGATGTGCGCAAGGGCAAAACCGGAGATTTCCCCCGGCACCTTCAAAACGTCCACGCGGATTCCTACACCATGGAGCGGGAGCAGGGGTATCTGTATCCACACGACTATCCAAACCACTGGGTGCGGCAGCAGTACCTGCCCGACGAGCTGGCGGACACCCATTATTACGAGTATGCCGACAATAAGATGGAACAGGCAGCGAAGCAGTATTGGACGAAAATCAAGGGGGAATCGTGAGGATATATGGATATCAAAATCAACGACATTCTGGTCATGAAAAAGCCCCATCCCTGTGGGGAAAAGCGGTGGCTGGTGCTGCGCACCGGCGCGGACTTCCGCTTGCGGTGTCTTGGCTGCGGGCATGAGGTCATGACCCCCCGGTTCAAGGCGGAAAAGAATATTCGCGCGGTAGAGCGTAGCAATCCCTCCGACTGAAACGTCAGCCGGAGGGATTTTTCCGTGGAACTTGCGGCTGTACCCGGACAGGTTTGCGACCGACTTCGTTGTCCCGGAGGGCTATACTGGTGCACAAGGAGGTGGACGGGTTGACGGTGTATCTGGATCTTGTAATGCTGCTCAACTTCCTTGTGGACTTCCTGCTGCTGCTGGGAACGAACCGCCTGTCCGGCTTTCCTGCCGCCCCGGGGCGGTGCGCGCTGGCGGCGGCGCTTGGCAGCATCTATGCCGCCGGCTGCTTGCTGCCGGGGTTCCGGTTTCTGGGGAATCTTCTGTGGCGGTGCGTCAGTCTGTGCCTGATGGCGGCAGTCGCCTTCGGGCCGCGCCGGGACGCGGTGAAGCGGGGCGGAGTGTTCCTGCTGCTGAGCCTTTCGCTGGGAGGCATGGCCCTGTGCTTTACCCGCCAGAATTTTGCCGCACTGACGCTGGGGGCGGCAGGGGTGTGGCTGCTGTGCCGGGTGGCCTTCGGGGATGGGGCGGTGGGCCGGGAGTATGTGCCGGTGGCTCTCAGCTATCAGGGCAGAACCGTCCGCTTTACCGCCCTGCGGGACACAGGCAACACCCTGCGGGACCCCGTCACCGGGGAGCCGGTGCTGGTAGTGTCCGCGCAGATCGGGGAAACCCTTACCGGGCTGACCCAAAAGGAGCTTGCTTCCCCGCTGGAAACCCTCGCCGCCCGCCCCCTGCCGGGGCTGCGGCTGATTCCCTACCACGCCGTGGGCACCGGCGGCGGTCTGCTGCTGGCAATGCGGTTTCCGGAGGCGACTGTCGGGAAGCGAAAGCAAACTGTGCTGGCGGCCTTCGCTTGCGAGGGCTTGGGGCAAACAGGAATGTATCAGGCGCTGACAGGAGGGGCATTATGAATTTGCGCAAACTCTTGAGCCTTCTGGGGCTTACACGGGAACAGGACATTTTTTACATCGGCGGCAGCGACATTCTCCCCCCGCCCCTGAAGGGGGCACAGGAGCAGGAGGCGCTGGAGGCGCTGGAACGGGGGGATGAAAACGCGAAGCAGACCCTTGTGGAGCACAATCTGCGGCTGGTGGTCTATATCGCCCGGCGGTTTGAAAACACCGGAATCAACATCGAAGATTTGATCTCCATTGGCACCATCGGGCTGATGAAAGCCGTCGGCACCTATCGATTGGAGAAAAAGATAAAACTGGCCACCTATGCTTCCCGGTGCATTGAAAACGAAATTCTCATGTACATCCGCAAAACCGCCAACCAAAAGACGGAGATTTCTCTGGACGAACCCATTAACATGGACGGCGAAGGGAACGAATTGCTGCTTGCCGACATTCTGGGCACCGACGAGGACGCCATTTCCCGGCCTTTAGAGGAAGATGTGGACAAAAAAGTCCTGCGTCAGGCGCTGGAGACTCTGCCACCCCGGGAACAGGAGATTGTATTTCTCCGGTTTGGGCTGGAAGGCCGCAGGGAGCTGACCCAGAAAGAGGTGGCTCAGGCCATGGGCATCTCCCAATCCTACATCTCAAGGCTCGAAAAGCGGATTCTGCAAAGATTGCGAAAAGAATTCTTAAGACAGACAACCTGCGCTTGATTTTTGCAATTCGATATGCTATAATCGATATGAAATTATATCGATATATTTTTATATCGATTGGATACTGAGGTAATTATGGAACAGAAGAAAATCTCCAAAGCGGTATTGAAGCGTCTGCCCGGATATCTGGCGTATTTGAAAAATATGCCGGAGGGCGCGTCTCCCAATATATCCGCCACCGCCCTCGCCAACGCCCTGGACATGGGCGAGGTGCAGGTGCGAAAAGACCTAGCCATGGTTTCCGATGGCGGGCGGCCTAAAATCGGCTACCAGCGGGAGGCCCTCATTGACGACATCGAGCAGTTCCTTGGCTATGACAACACCACCGACGCCGTGCTCATCGGCGCTGGCAAGCTGGGCCAGGCGCTGATGGGCTACAAGGGCTTCGATGAATACGGCCTGAACATCCTTGCCGCCTTCGACATTGCCCCCAAGATCAAAAAGACCGAGGAGGGTAAGCCGGTCTACAATATCACGGAGCTTTCTAAATTCTGCCGCACCCACAAGGTGCTCATGGGCATCATCACCGTCCCCGCCGAGGGCGCCCAAAGCGTCGCCGACCAGCTGATCGCCGGGGGCATCAAGGCCATCTGGAATTTCGCCCCCACCCATCTGGACGTGCCGCCCAACATTCTGGTGCAGAACGAGAACATGGCCACGTCCCTCGCGGTGCTGTCCGTTCATTTGCAGGCCCAGATTAAGGAAGAAAAAGAAATAAAGAAGTAACAGTGGCACCGCCTTTCTAAGGAAGCTCTGAATAAATCGGCAAGGGCTGACGGCAAAAGATTCGCCGTTCAGCCGCAGACGATTTGTTCAGAGTTTCCCTAAGCCAGTCCTCGGTCTGGCATCGGTTTTCCCGCAGTCGGAATGGGTCGGATCTCGCGGTTTTCGACCGGCTCCATTCCGGGCATACAGACATAAGGAGTGTCAAGTGAACGTATTCAAAAAGATTCTGGCTCTGATCCGGAAAGACTCGAAATATGAAAACGAATCGCGGCGTATTCTGGTGATGCTCCGCTGGTTTTATCTGGTTTTTCTGTGCTATCTTCTGTTTTTCCAGCTTTTGATGTTTCTGGGGGAATCCCACAGCTTCTCCTGGATTGGAGCAGTTTCCATGGTGGTGGTGTGCGTCTCCCTCATGTGCACCTATTATTACCGAATCAAAACCAATCTGCTCATCAACGCTGTCATTCAGCTGGTCTGGATTGTCAGTTCTGTCTACCTGTACGGATGGGACAGCGGCGTTCAGCATTTTTTGTTTGCACTCATGGCGCTGGTCTATTTTTCGCTCTATGACAGGTTGTCGGTAAAAATCGTCATCACGGTTCTTCTGTTTCTGCTCCGCCTTGGCATGTATTTCTTCTGCAAGGTACACACCCCGGTGGTAACGCTTTCCAGCCAGTTTGTGATGATTTTGCAGGTCTGCAACTCCCTGTTCCTGTTTCTGCAGCTGGGCATTCTGTTCGGCACCTTCAGCTCAAACATTGAGTCCGCCGAAAAAAAGCTGGTGGAATACAATAAGCGTCTGGAGCAACAGGCATCCACCGATCCGCTTACCGGACTGTGGAACCGGCGCACCATGCTGAATTGCATCCGCCAGTTTCAGGAGGAGAACCCCGAGGCGCTGTACGTCGTCGCCATGGGGGACATCGATCATTTCAAACGGTTCAACGACCAGTATGGGCACGACTGCGGTGACGCGGTTTTGGTGTGGCTGGCCAAAATGTTCCACGATGTCCTCCAGGGAAGGGGGAAATACTGCCGCTGGGGCGGAGAAGAATTTGTGTTCTTTTTCCCGTTCATGAATGGCGATGAGGCAAACGCGATCATCTCCGAGCTTTGGGTCAATGTTAACCGCACCGCCTTTGTCTGGAATGACGTAAGCGAACATATCACCATGACCTTCGGTCTGGAAGAGAGCGATTACCGGTCTGATCTGGACAGTCTCATCAAGAAAGTGGACGAAAAGCTCTACATGGGAAAAGAACGAGGCCGAAACCGGATCATCTACTAAAAATCGACGGCTGCCGCATTTTTGCGGCAGCCGTTGCTGCATGATTGGCCTTTGCTCACGGGACTCTCTGCCCGGCTGCAAAGCCGGGTTGCTCAGGGTTTCGTCTCATTTCCTTCAGCAGAATATACGCATACAGAAGGTAAATTGCAATATTTGCGTACGCCAGTGCGGTTAGGTTCATCGGTGTGTTAAACAGGTAGAAGCTGTAGGTTCGCAGTGTCAGCAGCTGCATACCGATACACAGCAGCGCGGTTTGGGGAACCAGAAAGGCCAATATCCACGCCAGAATTTCACAGGGATAGCCATAGCGCTCGTGCATAGCCGGCAGGAACAGTACACAGGTAAACGCAGACAAAAACAGGAGCATGACCATGTTTTCCTTCGTCATTTTTATCCTATAATACGCTATGCCGAACAGCAGCACGCCCAGCGCCGTGACCGCGAACAGAATGGCAGGCTTGGAGAGCAGATAATAATCGTCGCTGCCAATCAGGCAGTACAGGGAAGGATAGTTCATCACCATTTTGGGGTAGGTGACCGTCTGCCAAAGGTAAACCTTGTACAACTCGGTCAGGCTTCTTCCCACGAAAAGCATGGGCAGGGATATCGCAACCATCGCCAGAGGAATTGCCAGAAAGTTCAGCGCGGAGAACCTCCTTGTCATGAGGTACAGAATAACCAGTCCAGGGAAAACAAACACCGCCTGCAATTTGAACGCCAGGCTCAAGCCGAAGCAGCACATGGCAAACAGGGGTTTATCCTTCATGAGCAGATACAGTCCGCACACACTGAAGAATACATAAATGCTGTCGCACTGAGACCATGCGGCAGAATTGAGGATAACTACCGGAGAAAGCAGTACCGCGCAGTATGTTAGGAGCGAAAAATGCCGCTTTCCGGAGCAGCTGTACACCACCAGCGCACAAGCCGCCGCCAATAGGAAGTCAAAAAGGCAGGACAGGAGCTTATACGCATACAATGGCTTAAACGGCAGCTTTGTCAATAAATAAATAGCCAGTTGATATGGGAAATTATAGTTACCCACCTGTTCTGAAAGCCCATTCACGCAAATCTCATCATACCACGGCAGCAGACATCCCTCCGCGTCCGGGGAAAGAAAATCCTTCAACGGAATTCTAACCAAGACGCCAAGGACTGTCACGATGATAAAAGCAATTGGAATCAGGTGGCGCATCAGGAAGTCAGCAATTCTCTTTTCACACTTTGTCACTGCAATCGTGTCCTTTCAGGTTATTTTCCATCGCTTCCGGGGCACTAAAACTCCACAGGGGGCACATAGCTTCTGGCTTCCTGACGCTGTCCGGAAATATTCCGGTAAAAAGCCGCATAGGCCGCATTGATGTAGGGAGTCAGGAACAGGTATCCGATGCCCATGGTCAAACAGGCCAGCAGGCTCCAGCCGATAAAGCTCAGGCCCAGAATGAACAGATCCATTTTGTGTCCATCCATCAGTTTCATGGATGCTTTGATGGCCTCAGACGCCGTCATTTCCGGGTGGTCTTCCAGAATAAAGGGCGTCATGGCGTAGCTCAGGCTCTTGACGATGCCGGGAATGATAAACAGCAGCGTCCACAGAGTGGTGTACAGAATCCGCAGGAATTGCTGGGCAAAGCCGGTGCCAAACCGGTCAAACTGGCTGAACAGGTCGGAAAACTGCAATTCCTTTTTGTCGTGCTGTTTCAGCAAAAATTTTGCGTAGCCCAGCTCCACCACGCCGCCGATGATGAAGCTTACAATTCCCAGCAGCCCCGCAACGGATACCACCGGCAGCAGCACCGTCCAAAAAAAGGGCGGCAGGTTCCGAATCGTATCCTCATTGATGTTAAAATTGACATTGCTGCCGAAGCCTGCGATGGTGCCGCCTAAGATTGCCGCCACCAGCGCCACGCCCACGGAGATGCCCCAGTTTCCGGACAGGTTCTCTCTGGCGACTCTGCGAAGTTCACTTGAAGTCATAGTGATTTCCCCCTTCTTCTTTCTACCAGTCTATTCTACCGCGTTGCGTTTCAGAATGCAACCTTATTCTTTTATTGCGTCCAGCGCCAGCGCGTTCTGGGTTTTATACAGCTGGGAGTAGATGCCGCCGGTCTCCAGCAGCTCCCCATGGGTGCCGCACTCGGTAATCACACCGTCGGCGATGGACACGATGCGGCTGGCGCTGCGGATGGTGCTCAGGCGGTGGGCGATAATCAGCGTCGTCCGGCCCTTGGCAAGGTTATCAAAGGCCCGCTGAATTTTCGCCTCCGTCACGGAGTCCAGCGCGGAGGTGGCCTCGTCCAGAATCAGAATGGGCGGATTCTTCAGGAAAATCCGGGCGATGGCAATGCGCTGCTTCTGTCCGCCGGAGAGCAGGGTGCCCCGCTCGCCTACATAGGTCTGAAAACCATTTGGCATGGCCATGATGTCGTCGTAGATTTCCGCCTTCCTTGCCGCTTCCTTTACTTCATCCAGAGTGGCGTCGGGTCTGCCGTAGCGGATATTCTCGAACACCGTGTCCGCGAACAGGAACACATCCTGCTGTACGATGCCGATGCTTTCATGCAGGCTGCGCTGGGTCACATCCCGGATGTCCAGGCCGTCGATGGAGATACTTCCGCTGGTCACGTCGTAGAATCTGGGAATCAGCTGGCACAGTGTGGTCTTGCCGCCGCCGGAAGGGCCGACAATGGCGATGGTTTCCCCGGGCCGTACCTGCATGGTCACATCGTGGAGCACCGCCAAATCCCCGTCATAGGCAAAGGACACATGGGAAATGTCAATTTTTCCCTTGACATTTTCCAGCTCTTTCGCGTCTGGTTTGTCCTGCACGGTGGGTTCCGTGCGCATAACCTCCACGAACCGGTTCAGGCCCGCGAAGCCGTTGGCGAACAGCTCCGAGAAATTGCACAGCTTACGCATGGGGTTCACAAAGGACGCGATGTACAGGTTAAACGTAATCAAATCGCGATAATCCATCTGACCGCGCATGACATAGTAGCCGCCGAAGCCCACAATTATCACGTTCAGCATGCACAGAAAAAATTCCACGCTGCTGTGAAACAGGCCCATAGCCTTGTGGAATTCCCGTTTGGAGGTCTTGTACACCTCGTTGGCGGCGTTGAAGCGGCTGATCTCGGCCTCCTCGTTGGCGAAGGCCTTGGCGGTACGGACACCGGACAGGCTGCTTTCGATCTCCTGATTGATGTGGCCCGTTTTTTCCTTGGCGGCGGCGGAAGCCCGGGCCATCCGCCTGCGCATAGCCATGGCAACCGCCAGAAACACGGGAATGGTCAGCGCCACCACCAGCGCCAGCTCCCACCGGACGGACAGCATCACCGCCAGTGCGCCCAGAATGGTCAGGCCGCTGGTCAGCAGATCCTCCGGGCCGTGGTGAGCAAGCTCCGTCAGCTCAAACAGGTCGGTGGTCAGCCGGGCCATGAGCTTGCCGGTGCGGTTGCGGTCGTAGTAGTCAAAGCTCAGCGTCTGCATATGGGCGAACAGGTCTTTGCGGATGTCCGCCTCCACCCGGATGCCGAAGGTATGTCCGTAGTAGGCTACTATATAATTAAGGAAGGTGCGCAGCAAGTAGCTTCCCGCCACCGCCAGCATAATCAGGAAGAAGGTGCGGTAGAGCTGGTTCGGGAGCAGATCGTACAGCGCCTTCCGGGTCACCAGCGGGAAGGTCAGATCGATGGCGGCGATGCCCACGGCGCACAGAATGTCCACGACAAACAGAGCCTTGTGGTTTCCGAAATAGTGTAAAAAGATGGAAAGCGGCGATTTTCGCTGGTAGTCCCTGGTGGTCATAGCGTTTCTCCTGTTCTCATGATCTCTAATCCTATTATACCTTTTTCCGCTAAAAAATGCAACCGGGGCTTTCGCAAGTCCCGGTAATATGATATACTGGCAAAAATTGCATACAAGAGGAATTATTATGGAAATTCTCTATTCGGACAACGAAATTGCCGTCTGCGTCAAGCCCGTGGGGCTGGATTCGGAAAGCGAGGTACCCGCCGCGCTGAAAGAACTGCTGGGCGGTGACATTTTCACCCTGCACCGGCTGGACAAGAACGTAGGCGGGGTCATGGTCTACGCCCGCGCAAAGGCCGCTGCCGCCGCCCTGTCCCGGGCCATTCAGGAGGGGACCATGGTCAAGGAATATGTGGCGATGGTCCACGGCACGCCCCCGGAAAGCGGCGACTGGGAGGACCTCCTGTGGAAGGACAGCCGGAAAAATAAGGTTTTTGTGGTCAAGCGGATGCGGGGCGGCGTGAAAAAGGCCCGGCTGGAATTTGTCAGATTGGCGGCAGGCGAAGAAAGCCTTGTGCGGATCCGCCTGCACACCGGGCGCAGCCATCAGATTCGGGTGCAGTTCGCCAGCCGGGGGTATCCGCTGGTAGGCGACCACAAATACGGGGCCAGGGATTCCTCCCCCGCCCCCATGCTGTTCTCCTGCAAACTGGCTTTCCCCTGGAAGGGGAAAACCGCGCAATTCGAAGCGAAACCCGATTGGGCATAATTGAGAAAACCGCCGTGGGAGAATTCCCACGGCGGTTTGTTAACTTATCGGATTTCCAACTGTCCGTCCACCGCGTCCACGGTGATGGTTTGGCCCGGGAGAATGTCGCCCCGGAGCAGACGCTTACTGAGCATCGTCTCCACGGTATGCTGGACATACCGGCGCAGAGGCCGGGCGCCGTACTGGGGATCGTAGGAAGCGTCCACGATGGCGCTCTTGGCAGCATCGGTCAGCTCCACCTTGATCTGCTGATCCTCCAGCCGGGCATTCAGCTTGTCGATTTGCAGGTCGATAATCTTGGTCACATTCTCCTTGGTCAGAGGCTTGTAGAACACGATCTCGTCCAGACGGTTCAGGAACTCGGGACGGAAGGAGCGGCGCAGCAGCGCCTGCACCTGAGCCTTGGCATTCTCGTCAATGGTGCCGTCGGCGTTTACGCCGTCCAGCAGGTATTCCGAGCCAAGGTTGGAGGTCAGAATCAGGATGGTGTTCTTGAAGTCCACGGTACGGCCCTGAGAATCGGTAATCCGTCCGTCGTCCAGCACCTGCAGCAGGACGTTAAACACATCGGGATGGGCCTTCTCCACCTCGTCGAACAGGACGACGGAGTAGGGCTTTCTGCGGACGGCTTCCGTCAGCTGACCGCCCTCCTCGTAGCCCACGTATCCGGGAGGCGCGCCAATCAGACGGGAGACGGAGAATTTCTCCATATACTCGGACATATCGATCCGCACCAGATTGTTTTCATCGTCAAACAGAGCCTGTGCCAGCGTCTTTGCCAGCTCGGTCTTGCCAACACCCGTGGGGCCAAGGAACAGGAAGGAACCAATGGGCCGGTTGGGGTCCTGAATGCCGGCACGGCTTCTCTGGATGGCCTCGGTGACGGCCTGTACGGCCTCGTCCTGACCGACCACCCGCTTGTGGAGGGTTTCATCCAGATGCAGCAGCTTCTCCCGCTCGCCCTGCACCAGCCGGGACACGGGAATGCCCGTCCAGCGCTCCACAATCTTGGCGATTTCCTCGTCGGTGACACGGTCCCTCAGGATGTTGCTTTCCTTGGCGGACTGGGCACGGCGTTCTTCCTCTTCCAGCTGCTTTTTCGCTTCCGGCAGACGTCCGTACTTCAGCTCGGCGGCCTTTTCCAGATCATAGTTCTGCTCGGCGGCTTCAATCTGACGGTTCAGGTCTTCGATGGTCTCCCGCAGCTGCTGAACCTTGCCGATGGCGTTCTTCTCGTTCTCCCACTGGGCCTTCATGGCGTTGAACTGATCCCGCTCCTCAGCCAGCTCCTTCTGGAGTTCTGCCAGACGGGCCTTGGACAGTTCGTCCTCTTCCTTCTTGAGAGCCGCTTCCTCAATCTCCATCTGGATGATTTTCCGGGACACAGCGTCCAGTTCTGTTGGCATGGAGTCCATCTCGGTGCGGATTTGGGCGCAAGCCTCATCGATCAGGTCAATGGCCTTGTCCGGCAGGAACCGGTCGGTGATATAGCGGTGAGACAGAGTCGCGGCGGCAATGATGGCGGAGTCCGCGATTTTCACGCCGTGGAACACCTCATACCGCTCCTTCAGGCCGCGCAGGATGGCGATGGTGTCCTCCACCGTTGGTTCATCCACCTGTACCGGTTGGAACCGGCGCTCCAGAGCCGCGTCCTTTTCAATATACTGCCGGTACTCGTCCAAAGTGGTTGCGCCGATGCAGTGCAGCTCGCCCCGGGCCAGCATGGGCTTCAACAGGTTGCCCGCATCCATGCTGCCCTCGGTTTTGCCAGCGCCCACAATGGTGTGCAGCTCATCGATGAACAGGATGATTTTGCCCTCGGACTGCTTAACCTCGTTCAGAACGGCCTTCAGACGTTCCTCAAATTCGCCCCGGTATTTCGCGCCGGCAATCAGGGCGCCCATGTCCAGAGAGAAAATGGTCTTATCCTGCAAGGATTTCGGCACGTCCTTCTTGACAATCCGCTGAGCAAGGCCCTCAGCGATGGCGGTTTTGCCCACGCCGGGCTCACCGATCAGCACGGGGTTATTCTTGGTCTTTCGGGACAGAATGCGGATGACGTTCCGGATTTCCTCGTCACGGCCGATGACCGGGTCCATTTTCTGCTCCCGGGCACGCTTCACCAAATCTGTTCCGTACTTTTCCAGCGCGTCATAGGTGCCCTCCGGGTTGTCGGTGGTAACCCGCTGGTTGCCCCGGACGGCCTGCAGGGCCTGAAGCACGCTCTCCTTCGTAATGCGGTAGGTGTCAAACAGGGTCTTGACCCCGCCGCGGGCAGTTTCCAGCAGGCCTAAGAACAGGTGCTCCACGGAGACAAATTCGTCTTTCATGGTCTTTGCCTCTTCCTCTGCCTTCTGGAAGGCGGCATCCACATCCGCAGTGATATAGAACCGGTCCGCGTCCCGGCTGCCGGTGACTGCGGGAATCTTCCGCAGCTCGGCAGCGGCGGCGGCCTCCAGACTCTCCACCGTCACGTCCATTTTCCGCAGCAGCTGGGGAATCAGGCCGCCCTCCTGCCGCAGCAGCGCCAGAAGCAGATGCACCTGCTCCATCTGCTGATGGTTATTCTGTACCGCCAGATCCCGCGCGCTCTGGACAGCCTCCAGGGATTTCTGCGTATAATTGTTAAAATTCATAAAGCTATCCTTCCTTTCGCCTCTTTAGCACTCCCATCTCGCGAGTGCTAAATTCATTTGTCCTTACTATAGCCCATTCCCGGAAAAAGTCAAGGGCTTTGTGTCAAATGCTACAAAAAGTTCATAACTGGCAAAGTGCATAAATTCTGGACTTTCTTTTCTATCTGCTTAATAATAATTTAACAATTACCCCCTTGTTTTTTAATACCAATCGGTTATAATGACATTATCAAAAAGATTTTATTCTTTTTCATTTTCTTACCTCTCTTTTTCTCTGAAAGAACCCCGGTGTGGTCTGGTCAACCGCACCGGGGTTCTTTCATGCGGCGAGTCGCCGCTGACAATGCGTTACGGAGTTGGTGTGTTATCGTTACACCATTGGGTTCTGCCCGGTAACTATCCTGCTCAATCGTCAGAAGGGAACAGCCCGCAGCGCGGACGGGCAATACGTGCTTTCTGTAATCTTTACACCACAGGGTTTTATTGTGGTATGATTGCCACCGGCAATCATTGTTATTTATGATTCGCTGCGCGGAGCGCCACGCTCGGCATCGGCGGCGGGGTCTATGATGGGATTCTTTTCCGAGACTTGGCAATTTTATAAATCCCCTCCGTAGCCAATCGTGTTTTCGCCACGATTGGCTGTCCCTTTGGGAAGCAGTCGTATAGCAAGTGTGTTTCTGTCAGTTAACACCTGTATTCGGTTAATATACACTTTTGGCAATTTATTCGCTACATTCTGTATATATTTTCACTGTTCGCATTTCTCTTATATGCATATAAATTCCGGTTATTCGTATATTCCAGCATTATATTCACATTTTTGTGCATACACATCAGAACTTTCCGTTTTATCAGCGCATTATTGGCAATACCCATAATTGACGGGCGGTTAGAACGGCGGTATAATTCATTCATCAATCCACCAAGTTCCGCATTGGCTTGGGAAACGATGAAAAAGGAGAGTAAAGATTATGAAAAAGTTGTTCGCTGTTGTTCTGGCGGCACTGATGGTTGCCGCCCTGTTTGCCGGCTGCGGTGCTTCCAAGAGCGGCTCCGGCGTCAAGACTCTGGAATCCGGCAAGCTGATTATGTCCACCAACGCCGCCTTCCCTCCCTACGAAATGGTTGCCGATGACGGCACCTTCGAGGGCATCGATGTGGAAATCGCCGGCGCCATCGCCAAGAAGCTGGGTCTGGAGCTGGTGGTGGACGACATGGACTTTGACGCCGCGCTGCTGGCTGTGCAGCAGGGCAAGTCCGATATCGTCATGGCCGGTGTCACCGTCAACGAGGACCGGAAGCTGGTCATGAACTTCTCTGACACCTACTCCACCGGTGTGCAGGTGGTTATCGTCAAGGAAGGCTCCGATGTGACGCTGGACAATCTGGGCGACAAGATGATCGGCGCTCAGCGCGGCACCACCGGTTACATCTACACCTCTGACGACTACGGCGACGATCACGTCACCGCTTACGACAACGGCACTTCCGCCGTGCAGGCTCTGATGAACGGTCAGGTGGACTGTGTTGTCATTGACTCCGCCCCCGCCAAGGCTTTCGTGGAAGCCAACCCCGGTCTGACCATTCTGGACACCGAGTACACCAGCGAGGACTACGCCATCGGCATGAACAAGGACAACACCGCCCTGCTGGAGGCCGTCAACGGCGCGCTGAAGGAGCTGACTGAGGACGGCACCATCCCCGCTATCGTGGAGAAGTACATCCCCACCAAGTGATCCAATTTCCTTTCAAATGCCAAGGGCGGCGCAAGCCGCCCTTGGCCCTTGGTTCGGTGCTTAAGAAACCTTCGATTGTCTGCGTGAAGCGACCGGATGCCGGCTGTTTCCCGGAGACAACCAATCCCCCAATATATAACAGAGGAGTGAGCTTGTGGAACAGTATGAAGCTTGGAAAGCCCTGCTCCGCGCCGGTGAGGCCACCGGCTGGCAGGAATTCTACGTCAAATTCTATCAGGCTTTCATTGACGGCAGTCGATGGAAGCAATATTTAAATGGTGTGGGTACCACCCTGATGGTCACCGCCATGGCCCTTGCCATCGGCATCGCGTTGGGCATTCTGGTTGCCATGGTCCGCACCGCCCACGACCAGCAGCGCACAGGCAAGCACAATCCGTTTTTAGGCGTGCTCAACGGCGTGTGTCAGGTCTACGTCACCGTCATTCGCGGCACGCCTATGATGGTGCAGCTGCTCATTATGGGCTTCGTCATCTTCTCCTCCTCCCGGAACTACACCATGGTGGGCGCTCTCACCTTGGGCATCAATTCCGGTGCCTACGTTTCCGAAATCATCCGGGGCGGCTTGATGGCGCTGGACCCCGGTCAGGCGGAGGCTGGAAGAAGCCTGGGCCTGAATTACGTGGACACCATGCGCTTTATTGTCATTCCGCAGGCCTTTAAGGCCATTCTCCCGGCTCTGGGCAACGAATTCATCATTCTGCTGAAGGACACCTCCCTGATCACCGTCATCGGCGGCAAGGAGCTGGTGTACGCCGCCCAGGCCATTTACGGCAGAACCTACGAGCAGATGTTCCCGCTGATCGGCATTGCCTGCATCTATCTGGTGCTGGTCATGATTTTCAGCTGGCTGCTGAGCATTCTGGAAAGGAGGCTACGTCAAAGTGATCGACGTTAAGCATTTGAGCAAGTCCTTCGGCGACCATCTGGTGCTGGACGACATTTCCGAGCACATCTATCCCGGCGACAAGGTGGTCATCATCGGCCCCTCCGGCTCCGGCAAATCCACGTTCCTTCGCAGCCTGAACCTGCTGGAGGAGCCCTCCGCCGGCAGCATCGTCTTTGACGGCGTGGAGATCACCAGCCCCAAGACGGACATCGACAAGGTTCGCCGCCAGATGGGTATGGTGTTCCAGCACTTTAACCTGTTCCCCAACATGACCATCCAGAAAAATATCACCCTTGCCCCCGTCCGCACGGGCCTCATGACGCAGGCCGAGGCCGACGAGAAGGCCATGCAGCTGCTGGCCCGGGTGGGTCTGACAGAAAAGGCCGGCGCCTATCCCAATCAGCTCTCCGGCGGTCAGAAGCAGCGAATCGCTATCGTCCGTGCCCTTGCCATGAATCCCAAGGTCATGCTCTTTGACGAACCCACCTCCGCCCTTGACCCCGAGATGGTTGGCGAGGTGCTGGCCGTTATGAAGGAGCTGGCCGCCGACGGCATGACCATGGTGGTAGTCACCCACGAAATGGGCTTCGCCCGGGAGGTGGGCAACCGGATTCTCTTTATGGACGGCGGTAAAATTCTGGAGCAGGGTTCTCCTGACGCCGTGTTCAACCATCCCCAGAACCCCAGACTGAAGGATTTTCTGTCCAAGGTGCTGTAATCAAAAACAGCTGTCATTGCGAAGTAAGTGACCGATGTCACTGGTGCGGCAATCCTTCTTCCAGAATGCGGTCGGATAACCGACATGTTCGGGGGAATGGATTCCCAGCCAGTAAAGCGCACTGGCACGGGATTTGTCTAGGGAACCTCTGATTAAATCGGCGAGAGCTGGTGACGAGGGATTTTGGATCAGCCGAAAGCACTGAAATTGTGGGAATACTTTGTGTATTTCCCAAGCCGAAGCCCGCGGTTCCCATTGTGCAGTATTGCTCTGGGTTTTTTTCAGTTCATGAAAATCCGCATGGTGAAAAATTGAAAAAGTTCCGATAATTCTCAAAGCAGAGAGTTATCGGAACTTTTGCTTTATATCCAGCACCTTCAGATCCCGCAGCAGGAAAAATGCTGCCGGCCCTGTTTTTGTCATTCTTCGTTATTCAAATAGCGCCACATGGTCGTACGTCCGATACCCAGTTGGCGGGCGGCAGCTGTCTGATTGCCGCCGTTTTCCTGCAGCGCCTGCTCCACTGCCTGGCGGATGATCTGCTTCAGGGTTAGACGGGGCCGCTTCGTTTCCTCCTGACGGGCGGGTGCAGACAGCATTCGTTCCCGGCTGAGAATCTCCGCCACGTCCGTATTGCGGATGTAGTAGGAATCTGTCACTGTGGCCAGCTCCTGAATCACCCGCTTGAACTGGGTGTAGTTGCCGGGCCAGGGAAAGCGGCGCAGCTGCTCGATGGCATGGGCATCAAATCCGGAAATTTGCTTGCCCAGCTCCAGATTCAGGTTGCCCAGATACAGGCTTGCCAGAGAAGGAATCTCGTCCTGCCGGCTGCGTAGGGTAGGCAGCTTCAAAATCAGGCATGCCAGAAACCGAATGAGCTGTGCGGCGGCCTCCGGCAGGCTGTCCCCCTCGGGACAGGTGCAGGAAAACAGCAAGCGGTTTCGCCCTGCCAGATCGCTGGCCTGAATCAGCGTCAGCAAATCCCAGGCTCTTGCCTCCGGCGCCGATTCAAAGTTCTGAAAAAAGACGGTAATGCCGTTGTCATTCAGTGGTGAATTGTAGTGATTCAGCAGAAAATCCCAGACCTTGTCCGTTGCCATGGCGCAGTCCACCACAACATAGGGCTTGCTGCTCTGGGTGCTGCGCAGATATAGAAGCGACGCAATCTGCTCCTTACCGGTGCCGGTTTCGCCGAGAATCATCACCGGCTTCCGGGTTGCGGCAATGGACAGAATTTTCGGCTCCAGTTCCCCCAATGCGCCGCTGAGGAAGTAAAAGCTGTTGGTAAACAGGTGCTCGCATTCGTTTTTATTCAGGGAGCGCAGTCCGCTTTTCCCGGAGCGCACGGGAATCTGGGCTGCGCTGTAGTGGAACAGGTAACGTGTCGTGTCACCGCTCCGTAAAAGCTGCGCCACCACCCGGTAAAGAGTTCCCGCCCGGTTGTGATAAAACTGAAGCGTCCCGTGGGGTGGGATTTCAGGGATTTTTCCTCGCAGCAATGTCAGAAGCTCCGGGGAGGGGTCCGCATTGTGAGGATAATAAACCTGCCCGCCTTCATTGAGAACCAGGATGCTCCCCGTCTCTTCTCCAAGGACTTTGCTGAGGATCAGATTCTCCTGCCGCAGGCGGCGAAAACTGCGGCCGACGGAAACTGCCTGCTCCAGTGCCGCGTGGAGACTCTCCACGCCGGAGGTAATCAGAAAGGCATTCATCCCCAGTTCCCGGGCCATGGTGTTCGTGACCATATCGCCGATCACCATCCGGTATCCGGCAGTCTGGAGCCGTGACAGCACCGGGCCGATCTCCTTTGCGCTGTGGATGGTTACGATATTGATGGGATTTTTCAGCAGATCGCAGAGGGTGTGGGCCGTTTCCGTGATGTTTGGGAAGCCCACAATGGCATACCGATCCGCATAGTTTTGCGCCAGACGCATGGTGCGCAGCACATCGTAGACCGAAACGGGGATCTCCACCACCGGAATGTCTGTGATCTGCTGAACCATCTGGGCTGTGCCGCCCCGGGAAATCATGCAGTCGTAATCCTCCGCCTGATGCTCCCGGACAACGGCGACGCCCTCCTCCAGGTCGCCGGTGTAGACATCCAAGTGGATGTCCGGGCTGTTGTCCGCCGCCCGCTCCATTGCCGCCTGCATCCCCTCATAGGGAGCGATGCCCAGAATCCGTACCTGTGTCTGCTCCTGTTTCATTTTCGTCACCTCTACCAAAAACTCGCTCCTGTTTTTTACTATCGTACCATAATGAAACTCTATTGTCTAGTTTTTCTCATGATTTCGTTTCATTTGGAAACCATATAACATTATAATTTATATATTATACGCTAATAGTTTATAATTGGAACGTTTTTTCGTCAAATTTACTGGTAAAAATTGTTCACAAAACTATAATGAAGGTACAGTCGAACAGACACACAGAAAGACAGGTGGACATCTATGACGCAGTTGCTGATCCTTGCAGACGACTTCACGGGTGCGCTGGACACGGGCGTTCAGTTTGCGACCGTCGGCGCGGTGACCAGAGTCATCACCGGTCAGAGCGTTTCTCTTTCCGAATTTGCCGAAACCTGTGAGGTGCTGGTGGTGGACGCGGAGACCCGGCATCTGACCGCAGCAGAAGCAGCGGACATCGTGGGCGGCTACACCGCTCAGGCAGCAGCCCTCGGAATCCCCCACATCTATAAAAAAACAGACTCCGCACTCCGGGGCAACGTGGGCGCGGAACTGGCGGCGGTACTGGAAAATTCCGGTGAAAGCTGCCTGCCGTTCCTGCCGGCCTTCCCCCAGATGGGGCGCAATACTGAAAACGGCATTCACTACATTCAGGGCATACCGGTCGCCGACAGCGTGTTCGGCAAGGACCCCTTCGAGCCGGTGACCCGCTCCGATGTCTGCGCCCTCATCGCGCAGCAGACCGGGCTGCCTGCGGTCAGCTGCCCTCCGCTGACCGCAGGCACGCCCCTGCCGGAAGCCGACGGCATCTGGGTGTTTGACGCTTCCAGTCTGGAGGATCTGCAGGAAACCGGGGAGCGGCTGAAGCAGGAAGGCAGGCTTCACATTCTGGCAGGCTGCGCGGGCTTCGCCGCCGTACTGCCGGAGCTGCTGAACCTGGGCACCGGCAAGCCCCGGGCCATCCCCGCGCTGGGTGAAAACTTTACCGTGATCTGCGGCAGCGTCAACCCCATTACCGTAGCGCAGGTGGCCTACGCGGAAGCCCGGGGCTTCCTTCACCAGCAGCTGGAGCCGGAGCAGAAGCTGTCAAGCGGCTACTGGCAGACCCCGGCGGGCGAGGAAATGCTGGGTAAGCTCTACCGAATGCTGGAGGAAAACCCCCACCGGATTCTCGACACCAACAACCCCGGCTCCAACCGGAAAACCGCCGATTACGCCGCGAGATTCGGCATGGACATTCAGGACATCCGCCGGGCCGTCTCCACCATCGGCACTGTGCTGGTGTTCGCTCCCATGGCCGTGGCTACCTGCGTCAGCCTGGGCTTCAACCCCACCGCTGCTGCCGCCGCCATCGTAGTCTCCGGCTGGAACGGCCACTTCCTGCCAATCGACGGCCTACCCGCCATGTGCATGGGTCTGGGCAACTACACCCTGCAGGAGTTCTGGAAGTTCACCGTGCCCCAGCACTTCATCCGTCTGCTGGCCCTGACTGCCGGTTGCCTGCTGATGTTCCCTGTGTAATCCGATTCCTGGCTGAGGCGCTTCCACTTTGGAGGCGCTTCAGCGCATCATAACGAAGGAGAATTTCAAATGATCGTATCTGTCCTGCTGTTCGCGGTGGGTTTCCTGCTGCTGATCAAAGGCGGCGACTGGTTTGTTGACGGCGCCACCGGCCTCGCCCGCCGCTTCCACCTGCCCGATATCATCGTGGGCGCCACCGTGGTCTCCATCGGCACCACCCTGCCCGAGGTCATGGTCTCCGCCACCGGCGCAATGCTGGGTCAGGGCGCCATGGCTTACGGCAACGCCATCGGCTCCATCATCTGCAACACCGCCCTGATTGCCGGTATTTCCGTTGCCTTCAACCCCGGCCCCGCCAACGCGAAAACTATGAAAATGCCCGTCATTTTCTTCTTCAGCTCCGCCGCCCTGTACTGCGTAGCCGCCTATCTTTTGGGAGAATTTCCTCGCTGGATGGGCCTTGTCATGCTGGCGATCTTCGTTGTCTACCTGATCCTCAACGTCCGTCAGGGTTTAAAGCATCCCGATGAAGTGGAGGAAGAAGATGAAAGCGACGGCAAGCCCCGGACCCTGCTGATGGAGCTGGTGCTGCTGGTGGTGGGCGCGGCCCTCATCGCCGTGGGCGCTGACCTGCTTGTGGAGCACGGCACCATCATTGCCCAGTTCCTGGGCGTGCCCGAAACCGTCATCGCTCTGACCTTCGTGGCGCTGGGCACCAGCCTTCCCGAGCTGGTAACCACCATCACCTCCCTGAAGAAGGGTCATGCCTCTCTGGGCATCGGCAACGTCATCGGCGCAAATGTGTTTAATCTGGTGCTGGTTTCCGGCGTGGCGGTCACGCTGGCTCCCTTCGAGGTGCCCGTGGGCAAACTGCTGCTGGGCCGCAACGCATCCTTGGTGCTGGACATTCCCCTGATGCTGATTGTCATGCTGCTGTGCGTCCCCGCCCTGACCCGGAAAAAGCTGGAGCGCTGGCAGGGTATCCTGCTTCTGTGCATCTACGCAGCCTTCTGCCTGTTCCAGTTCTTTGTATAAGAAAGCGTGAAAGATAATTCTCATACTGAGGCGGCAAGCGATTATTCGCCTGCCGCCTCATTTTGCAGTTCCTGCAGGAAAGCTGGACGGAAGCTGACGCAGCTGCTGATTGAAGATGGTTTCTTTCTTACAATCGTGCGAAAACGCAAGTGCCGGAAAAAGCGAAAAGAAAAAATCGCCGCCGCAGCCTACCTGTATCCGGCAGACAGCGACGGCGAGTGGGACGAGATTTTGTTTGATTTTGAAAACAAAACGGCGCAGATTATCCGACCGGCAGACTGGGATAAAATGATTAGTTTCTTCTTACTCCAAAACGTGCTCCAGACCCATCTGCAGAATGGTCTTCACATGGTCGTCCGCCAGCGAGTACAGAATGTTCTTCCCCTCCCGGCGGAATTTGATTAGCTGCATCTGCTTGAGAATCCGCAGCTGATGGGAGATCGCGCTCTGGGACAGCGCGACCTTTTCCGCGATGTCCGTAACGCACAGCTCCTCTACCGCCAGCAGCGACAGAATATGCACCCGGGTAGCATCGGCAAAGCCCTTAAAAAGCTCGGCGATATCCTCCAGCGTTTCTTTTTCCGGAACCCCCTGCACGCGACTCCCTCCTCCATAGTCTTTCCTTTTATTTTACCGTAAACAACGCAAATATGCAACCATTTCTTTCCGTTTTTTCTCCGGCATTCCGCTATATCCCCACGGGAGGGGCAAAAGCGACATTTTCTATTAACTTTTTCTTAAAAGTCTATGCAAACGGGAAGAAATGTGTTATAGTATATAGGCTTTACGATCTAATTTTATGCGCATTTTGAAAGAGGCGATTGATTTGAACGATTTATCCCGAATTTCCGTGGTTCTGCCCTCTCTGGACCCCGACGAAAAACTCGTTGCCGTGGTGGACGGACTGCTGGAATACGGCTTTACCGATATTATTCTGGTCAACGACGGCAGCAAACCGGAAAACCTGCACTATTTCACCGAGCTTGCCGCCAAACACTCGGAAATCACCCTGCTGACCCACGAGGTAAACCGCGGCAAGGGCGCGGCGCTGAAGAACGCCTTCCGGTATTTTCTCGACAACCGTCCTGAGGGCTTGGGCGTCGTCACCGTGGACGGCGACAACCAGCACCACCCGGAGGACACCCGGGCCTGCTGCGAACATATGCTGGAAACCGGGCGCGTCACTTTGGGCTGCCGGGACTTCTCCCAGCCGGACGTTCCCCCGAGAAGCCGGTTCGGCAACCGCACCACCTCCGCCATCTTCAAGCTGTTCGTCGGTATGACCATTTCCGACACCCAGACCGGCCTGCGGGCCATCCCCCGGGACGCGGTGGAACAGATTGTGACCGTCTACGGCGACCGGTTCGAGTATGAAACGAATATGCTGCTGGCCTTCAAGGACAAGGGCATCGATTTTGACGAGGTGAAGATCCGCACCGTCTATATTGAGGAGAACAAAAGCTCCCATTTCCGGGTCATTCACGATTCCTGGCGGATCTACAAGCTGATTCTGGCCCACTTCTTCCGCTACACCCTCAGCTCCTTTGCCAGCGCGGTGGTGGATACCCTGTGCTACGGACTGCTGGACAATTTCCTTCCCCTGACCGGCATGGCCCTGACCGCTGCGGCGGGCATCGGCGCGAGAATCGTGTCCTCGCTGCTGAATTTCTTCCTGAATAAAAAGCTGGTGTTCCAGACAAATGTGGACACCAAAAAGGCCATGCTCCGCTACTATATGCTGGCTCTGCCTCAGATGGCGGTGCAGGTGCTGCTGACCCAGGGCGTGTACGTTCTGTTCCATATCCGTGAAAGCGCCGGGGTGCTTCGCACCGTGATTTACGCCGTTGTTATGACGGTGCTCTACTTTGTAAGCTATATGATCCAGCAGCGCTGGGTCTTTGCCCCCCAGAAATCCAAGTGAGAGGTTGAAACTATGAGCAAGAAAAATGTGAATCCGGTACCCGGCGCGGACAGCGGCGCCGCTATGCCGCCTAAGAAGAAAAAGAAGAAGGGCAGCGGTCTGCTGGGCCGCATCATCCGCCGCTTCTTCCTGGTGCTGTTTACGGTGGTCATTCTCGTCCTGGCAGCGCTGGTGCTGGTGATGAATCTGGTATTCAACGGCCCCTCCCCCGCCGCCCGGGACAAGCTGACCATGACCCTGATCGAGGCCAGCGCCACCAAGTGGGTGCCCGCCCTGTTCATCGGCGAGGATACCGTGGCTGAGATTCGGGAGTCCGTCAGCGATTCCGGACTGGAAGAGGATGTGACCGACACCACCAAGGTCATCATTCAGGCCAACAACGTCATTACCGGCAACAGCAACGAATGGGACAACTACCCCGATGGCGTGCGCATTGAGCGCCGCTCCGGCGACACCTACAACGCCCACATCATGATCGTCCGCAACCCGGCGCAGGTATATATGGGCACCTCTACGGAGAAGTTCTCCACCGCCATCCCCGGCAAACGGATTACCGAGGTCATGGCAGAGAACCCCGATGTCATTGCCGCCATCAACGCCGGTGCCTTTAACGACGACGGCACCGCCAGCTCCTACGTTGGCAGCACGCCCCTGGGGCTTGTGATGTCCAATGGAAACTGCGTCTGGACCAGCGGCAAGCAGCCCGGTCTGGAGGGCTTCGCCGGTTTCAATGAGGACAACATTCTGGTAGTCTCCAAGACAAACCTGTCCCAGTCCGAGGCGGAAAATCTGAAGATTCGGGACGGCTGCTGCTTCGGTCCGGTGCTGATCGTCAATGGAGAAGTCAATCTGGAGGCCTACAATAATAAATCCGGCTTCAACCCCCGTACCGCCATCGGTCAGCGGGCCGACGGCGCGGTGATCTTCGTCTGCATCGACGGACGGCAGGCCGGTTCCATGGGCGGCACCTACGCCGACGTGATCGACATCATGCAGGAATACGGCGCGGTCAACGCCTGCAACATGGACGGCGGCTCCTCCTCCGTCATGATGTACCGGGATACCTACGGCAAGCTGGGCGCCGCCGGGGAAACCGTCATGGTCAACAACTATTCTCTGCTGCAGTCCCAGCCGAGACGGATGCCGAACTTCTGGATGGTTCGGGCAGCTTCCTAAGAAGGGGGTGTGAGATATGAAGAAAAAAGACGATTTTGATATGGACATGGATCTGGATTTGGACACCGATGTGTCCAAGCCCGCCCCCAAGGAAAAGCCCTTCTCCTTCAATGATCTGGACTTAGGGTTGGATATGGACCTGAGCTGGCTGGACGACATTGACGAGACCGCTTCGGCGGACGCGCCGAAGCCGGAGCCTCCCAAGGCCCCGCCTGTCAAGCGGCCTGCCCCGGCACAGCCCGCCCCGCAGAAGCCCGCCGCTCCCCAACAGAACAGGAAGCCCGCCGCTCCTGTCGGCACTCAGCGTCCAGCCAACGGTCAGCGACCCCCTCAGCATCCCGCAGGCGCTCAGCAAAGCGGGAACGGACAGCGTGCGGTAAGCGGTCAGCGGCCTGCGGGCGCTCAGCGCCCGGCAAACGCTCAGCGCCCGGCAAACGCTCAGCGCCCGGTAAACGCTCAGCGCCCGGTAAACGCTCAGCGCCCGGTAAACGGGCAGCCCGCCGGCGCCAAGGCGCCTGCCAAGCGGCCCATGCCGCCTGCGGAGCCGCCCGTACCCCAAAAGAAGAAGTCCGGCCCCCGTTTGGGCGGCGTGATCTTCTACACGCTGTATTTCCTGTTCATCCTGATTTTCTTCCTGGGCACCTTCATCGGCCTGACCTGGCTCCACGGCTGGCTCACCGACTTTGAACTGGCCCAGCCCACCGTCAAGGCCGAGCAGGTCTTTACCCAGCTGTTCACCCATCCCGACTGGGGCGCGCTGTACGATGCCGCGGGAGCCAAGGACTCCGCCTATGAGGGCAAGGACGCCTACGTCGCCTATATGGAGGACAAGGTGGGCAATTCCCAGCTGACCTATATGGAGACCTCCGCCGGTCTGTCCGGCGACAAGAAGTACCTTGTCCGTCTGGGCAGCGAGAAGGTAGCGTCCTTCACGCTGGTGGACAAGAATCAGGTCGGCGATGTGAGCCTTGACAATCTGGAAAACATCGGTGACATTCCCGACTGGCAGCTGGGCGCTGTGGAAGTGTTCTTCAACCGGGAGGGTACCTATTATATCGAGAAGCTGGACGGTCATACCGCCTATGTCAACGATGTGCCCCTGACGGATGATATGACCATTCAGGTGGCGACCACCCTGGCGGAGGAGTACCTGCCTGCCGGAACCACCGGCGCCAGCATGTGCACCCAGCAGATCGACGGCCTGATGGCCCAGCCAACTGTCACCATCTTTGACAAGTCCGGCAAGCAGATGGAAGTCACCTACGACGAAACTACCCGCACCTTCACCGAACGTCTGGAAAGCAACACCATGTCCGACGAGGAGAAGAATGTGGCGCTGGAGGCCGCCAAGGTCTACTGCCAGTGGATGATCAAGGAGGTCACCGACCGGGGCACCATCGCCAAGTACTATGACCCCTCCTCCGAAACCTATAACAACATCGTTAAGACCACAGAGCTGTGGATGCAGAGCCACAACGGCTACACCTTCTCCAACGAGTCCGTCACCAACTACGCCCGCTACGGCGACGATCTGTTCTCCGTCAGCGTCAGCCTGAGTCTGGACGTGACCCGTACCGACGGCAGCGTGAAGAACTATCCCTACTCCCAGTCCCTGTTCTTCCGCAAGAGCGACACCGGCAAGTGGCTGTGCTTCGCTTCCACCAACAAGGATGTGTCCGTTCCCGTTGGCCGTGTCCGCCTGACCTTCATGAATGGTGAGAACGAGGTGCACAGCCAGTTCTACGGCACCGATTCCAAAGAGATCGTCACCCCCGTGGTGCCCACGCCTGAGGGCAAGGTCTTCACCGGCTGGGTCACCATTGAGAAGGACGAAAGCGGCACCACCGTGTACAACCTGCAGTTCCAGCCCGACGAGGAAGGCAAGGTAGCCATCCCCGATGGAACCACCCTCAAGCCTATGACGCTGTACGCCCTGTTCCAGAACCCCGGCGAGCAGACTGCGGCCCCGGCGGAGGAGCCCACGGCTGCCGCCACAGAAGCCCCCGAAACGGAAGGAGCGTAACATGGAAGCAATACAGGCATTTTTGTACCAGCTGGCAGTTTCCTTTGACCTGCCCATTCTGGACTGGATTCAGGCCCATTTACAGTGCGGCTTTATGGACACCATCATGCCCATCATCACCCTGTTCGGTGAGGGCGGCGTGTTCTGGATTGCCTGGGCGGTGATCCTGCTGATTATCCCCAAAACCCGGAAGGTGGGCCTTTCTATGATCATCGCCCTACTGCTGGGCCTGCTGGTGTGCAACATCACCCTGAAGCCGCTGGTTGCCCGGATTCGTCCCTACGATTTGCAGGAGCAGGATTTCGGCATCTATATCAATCTGCTGATTGAACGCCAGCATGACTTCTCCTTCCCCTCCGGACACACCATCGCCTCCTTTGAGGCTGCCGTGGTGCTGCTGAAGAACAGTAAAAAAATGGGCATTCCCGCCCTGATTCTGGCGATTCTGGTCTCCTTCTCCCGGCTGTACCTGTACGTCCACTATCCGTCCGACGTGCTGGTCTCCGTGGTGCTGGGCACCGCTTTCGCCTTCGCCGGATGCGCTCTGGCAAACCTTGTGAAGTTCCCCAGTGTGAAGAAAGGAAAATTCGAAAAATAACGCAAGAACGCCGTGGTTCTCGGAAACCACGGCGTTCTTTTTGCTTTCTGTAGGGCGGCTACACCTACGCAATCTTTATGCGCAGCTCATACAGGCAAAAATGCGGCAATCACAGCAATGACAATTGCCGGCAGCAGGTTTGCCACCCGCACTTTTTTGCCCCACACCAGATTGACACCCACGCAGAAAATCAGCACATTGCCCACCATGGAGAGGTTATCCAACGTGGCAGCTGTCATGAGGGGACGCACAAGCCCCGCCAGCGCCGTGATACTTCCCTGCAGGATTGCAACCGGGATTGCCGAAAAAACCGCGCCCCGGCCCATGGAGCAGCTCATAACCATGATGATGATAAAGTCCAGCACCGCTTTGGTGGCGAGGATACAATAATACCATCTTCAATGGTAAGCGTCAAATCTACCCCCTTAACAACCCAAAAAGAGCGACGGCAGTCGGAGAGACGACAACAAATCAAAACACAAAGGAGATCACAATATGAGCGATGCCAAGGTCAAGGGCCAACAGGAAGCCATGTTCGCCACAGCAGAGGCGGGCGATACTATCATCACCTTGGAAGTCCCACGGCTTGCCAGAAGCACCCAGCAACTTTGTGGTATCATCGACACCGTTCGGGAAAAGCGTCTGCGGCTGGTGATTGTGGGCAGTAT
>JALFAD010000079.1 GCA_022772525.1 Clostridiales bacterium | reverse complement strand
CCCGCAGGCGCTGGAGCACAGGGATTTGCAGTGGATTCACCCCAGTCAGATCGGCCTTTTCCAGTTCTGTCCGGCAGACGAGAATATTCTGAAAGAGATTCAAAGGGTCTATGAAAACCACAAGCCGCTTTGATTGTCATTCTGTGCTTATCCAGCAAAAGGGGAATTTAGCTAACAAAGCCTTCCCCATTGGGGAAGGTGGCCGAGCCTTAAGCGAGGTCGGAAGAGGCAAATACCGTTTCGCCGAACTGCTTCTGTGTGTCCAAAATAGTTCCGCCCTCTTCCGCCCCCTGCGGGGGCACCTTCCCCAAAGGGGAAGGCATTACTCAGTTAAAAAACAATTTATCTTACCAGGGAACGACACCGAGCATGCCCAATGGTGTAACGATGACACACCAGCCGTGCACGAATTGTCCGCGGCGACTCGCCGCTAAAGAACAATATCACTGAATAATGCCGATAAGCATATTTCACAAAACCGTCAGCCTGTCATTGACATTTGCCGTCATATTTACTATAATATTCGTAAGAGAAGTCCTGTACTCTCAGGAGGAGGTAACCTTATGGAAAAGAAAATCATTACCATCAGCCGGGAATTCGGTTCCGGCGGACGCACTGTAGGACATATGGTGGCGGAAAGGCTGGGCATCCCCTTCTATGACAAGGAGCTGGTGGACCAGATCGCCTTGGAGTCCGGCTTTGCCCCCAAATTCGTGGAGGAAAACGGCGAGCACTCCCCCGGCAGCAGCCTGTTCTCCTACGCCTTCGCCCCTCAGGGCGTGCCTGGCGTCATGAACGGCCTGTCCACCGCGGATTTTCTGTGGAATATCCAGTGCAGCGTGATTTTGCAGCTGGCGGAGAAAGGCCCCTGCGTCATCGTAGGGCGCAACGCCGACTACATCCTGAAGGACCGCGAGGACGCCCTGCACGCCTTCATCTGCGCGGATATCGCCTTCCGGGCCGACCGCATCGTCCACCGCTACGGCGAGTCCGACAAGAGCCCGGAAGCCCGCCTGCACGAGAAGGACAAGCGCCGCCGGGTCAACTACCAGCACTACACCGGCAGAACCTGGGGTCAGGCCCAGAACTATGACATCTGCCTCGACACCAGCACCCTGGGCATCGAGCAGTGCGCCGACATTATCTGCGGCATTGTGGAAAAGTCCAAAACGTAAGCAAAAGCTGTCATTCCAGAGCGGGATGACAGCTTTTTCGTATTGATTGACGATATTGTGCTTTATCTAACGAAGCGCCCTTGGCTCTCCCTTTGGGAGAGCTGGCACGACCAAAGGTCGTGACTGAGAGGGCAATAAAGCGCCCAGTCGCCCTCTCCGTCAGCCTGACGGCTGCCACCTCTCCCAGAGGGAGAGGCAAGGGTTACTGCAACGTTATGCCTTCGCCGCTTCCTTCTCTTCTTCCGAGATGGTGATATTCACGCCGTTGACCTCCACCGCTTCGTCGGCGCAGATCATGATGTACTTGACGCCGCCGATGACCCGGGTTTCGATCAGGTCGTTTCGGGTGGGGTCCACCTTAATCACCACGTCCGGGGTTTTCAGCTCAAAGTGCTTGTCGTCGATGATGTTCTTGGGATGCAGGTCGGCTTCAAAGCCGAAGGCCTCGTCGTAGTCCACGCTGAACTTACTCAGGTGCTCCTCGCTGACGCCGCAGGCCGCCAGCACCTCCTTCACGTCCACCTTGGCAATCATCAGCGGTTCCGGCACCTTGGCCTCCTTGTGCAGGGCAATCCGCTCCCGGAGCTGGTCGTGAACCGTCTGCACCACGTCCAGGCTGCACTCCTCCCCTAAGGAGGTGGTGAGCAGGGCCTCGAAGGTCTTTTTCTGCTCCTCGGCAGGCTGGGGCACCGGGGCGTTGAAAAGGGTTTCAATCAGGGCGTCCTGACTGGTCTTTGCGTCGTGGGTGTAGTACAGGGCATTGTAAATGTTGGTGGAGCGGTTGTCGAAGGCCGGGAACAGGAAGCCCAGCGCCGGGGCGGAGATCATCTGGCTGCCGGCTCCGTCGTGGAAGGTCTGTTCCTCCGGGATGTAGTGCAGCCCGCCCTTGGTCTGCTTGACGGGGCAGATGGAGCACAGAATGTACGAATACGTCTCGTCGGAATTGTCCTTCTGGAAGGCGTCGTCCCTGGACTTGAAGGGCACATCGTAGGTGTCATAGCCCAGCAGAATCAGGTAATTCCCTTCCAGCACCACGGAGTCAATCACCTTCTGGTAAAAACTCCGCCGCAGTTCATCGTCCTTCAGCTGGGTTTCCCGCAGATCCATCAGCAGCTTGTGTTCCGGAGAAGAAGCAACCTGACTGGTTTTGAAGGTGATGTCAATGAGGTTGCGCCCGATGGAGCCGGACAGGGTGCGCCGCAGAAGGGCAAAATACTTGTCCCCTTCGTTTTCCGGCATGATGCCCGTGGACTGGCGGAATTCGGAGATAATCTCCTTGTTGTCGTTGACATAACAGCCGTAGATGGCGGTCATATTGCTGCGGTCCCGGCGCAGATGCCGCCGAATCTCGCTGATTTCCTTATCAATCATGGTCTTTCCTCGTTTCGTTGAGATACGCCCCAGTATAGCACATATGGCTCTACTTATCAAGCGATATAGTTCCGCAGCTTTTCTATCGCCCGCTCCCGGCGTTCGTTAAAATCCATCTCCGCGACCAGCGCCTTGGGCAGGGAGCGAAGCGGCGGGTCTGTTTCTTGATATATATTTTTATCTATTTCTTTTTTTGTTTCTGTTTCTTCTTCTGTATCAAGGTGTATACAAGTTGTATCCCCTGCTGTATCTTCCTTCATCCATCGTTTGCTGATGGCTTTGCGCCCACGCTCCACCGCCTTTTCGTAATCCTCGTTGGATTCGTCCACCGCCGGCTTGATGGTCAGAAACAGGGCATAGCCCAGAGCGTCCAGATTGGTTGGCAGCTCCCCCGTGTCAAAGTACGCGAAAACCGCTTTCAGAGCTGCGCCCGCGCTTGCGTCCGGCACCGCGTCCACCACATTCCGGATATTCCGAAACATCCGGAACCAGATTGCCCCCTCCTGCTTTTTCTTTGCCAATTGTATCCCTCCTGTCTGCCGTCCTTTGCGGCATTTCTACAGGATCATGATACCATGAGTTGCCAGTAAATTTTGTCAGACACCGTTCGACAAAAAGTATAGAGGCCTGCCACAACAAACGCAGCAGACCCAAAACGATCTTCCAAAAGTTTTATCTGATAAAGAAGAATTTAGCGGATTAAGACCTTCCCCCTTCGGGGGAAGGTGGCACGGCGTAAGCCGTGACGGATGAGGGGTCTCCCGGAAGAAGAATTGGCCTGTTTTCCCCTCATCAGTCAGAAATCAAAGATTTCTGCCAGCTTCCCC
>JALFAD010000049.1 GCA_022772525.1 Clostridiales bacterium | reverse complement strand
CAGGAGAGTCCCACCCCATGCCGGAGCTGACCTATGTGGACCAGGGCACCCTGCACTCCGTGGCAGACGGACAGGACTGGGTTTTGCAGCAGGGGGATGCCATGATTTACGCCCCCGGCCAGTGGCACATGCAGTACGCCGACATCGGCGTTGCCCCCCGGTTTGTGACCGTCTCCTTTGACCTGGACGGTGGGGACCTGTCCCCCCTCTATGGGCGGAAGCTGGCCGTCCCCCAGGAGGCCGTCACCCTTTTGCAGCAGATGCTCCGAACCCAGGAGCGGGTGGACCCCTATTCGACAGATATGCTGATAGCCCAGCTGACCATGCTTTTGCTGCACCTGCTGCGGCAGGTCCAGTCCCCCTCCGGGGTGAAACTCCAGGGCACCAACACCGTCCACAGTGAAAACGAAATCATCCGCCACGCCCAGCAGTATATCTCCGCCCACATTCGGGAGAAGCTCTCCGTGCGCCTCATTGCCCAGCAGGTGGATGTGAGCCCCAGCTATCTGACGGTGCTGTTCCAGAAGAACCTGCAGATCTCCCCCGGCGAGTATATCCGCCGCATCAAGCTCCAGGAGAGCAAGCAGATGATTCGGGAGAACAACCTGAACTTTACGGAGATCGCCGCCGAGCTGCAATATTCCACGGTGCACCATTTCTCCCGGCAGTTCAAGGAGAAGTTCGGCATTACGCCCACGGAATACGCAAAATCGGTCAGATAAAGTGAACGCCCGGAGAGATTTCTTCGGGCGCTTTTTACGGGGGGTATCGTTACATTCCGGCAAAGGATGAGGGATTCTTAAGGAGTCGTCGCCGTCGAGCCGGTGACGAGCAACACCCCACCGGGGTGTTGCATTTAGATAGGTTCGAATCCCTCACGACAGTAAAAATAGCAGATACCCGAATGGGTATCTGCTATTTTTGGCAGAGGATGAGGGATTCGAACCCCCGCAAACGGAGTCAGAGTCCGGTGTGCTACCGTTACACAAATCCTCTATTTTTGTGACACGAAGCCACATGGTGGAGACAACAGGACTCGAACCTGTGACCTCATGCGTGTGAAGCATGCGCTCTAACCAGCTGAGCTATGCCTCCATGTCGGAACAGGATGTATTATACCACATTTTTCAAAAAAGTCAACAACAATTTTTGCGCCGCCCCTTGATTTCTGCTGGATTTCTGCTATTCTAGCCACAGAAGGGTGGAATGACATTGCACTATGCCAATATGGTGTCCGGAATTTTCCGAAAACGTCCCAACCGCTTCATCGCCCATGTGGAAATCGATGGGCGGATGCAGGTGGTTCATGTGAAAAATACCGGGCGGTGCCGGGAGCTGCTGGTGCCCGGGGCGCCGGTCTGGTGCCAGCATTCGGACAATCCGGCGCGAAAGACCCAATACGACCTGATTGCCGTGCAGAAGGGCAGCAAACTGATCAATATGGACTCTCAGGCCCCCAACGCCGCCGCCCGGGAGTGGCTGGCAGGCGGCGCTCTGGGGAAAATCGAAAATCTGCGCCCGGAGACGGTGCACGGGGATTCCCGATTCGACTTTTCCTTCACGCTCCATGGAAAGCCCTGCTTTCTGGAGGTCAAGGGTGTGACGCTGGAGGAAAATGGCGTCTGCGCTTTCCCGGACGCTCCCACGGAGCGGGGGGCCAAACACCTACGGGGTCTGACCGAAGCCGCCCGGCAGGGCTATGGGGCTTATGTGCTGTTTGTTATTCAGATGGAGAATGTGAAGTATCTGCATCCCAATGACCGCACCGACCCGGATTTTGGGGCGGCGCTGCGGGAAGCGGCGGGACAGGGCGTGCGGATTCTGGCGGTAGCCTGCCACGTCAGCGAGGATACATTGGAAATCAGCGGCAGCGTGCCGGTACATTTGTAAGGAGGATCATCATGGATCACAGAGAAAAAGCGGCGGAATTGTTTGTAAACGGGAGTAACTGCGCCCAAGCGGTGGCGGTGGCCTTCTGCGATGTTACCGGCATGGAGCCGGAACTGGCGGCAAAGCTTTCCTCCTCCTTTGGCGGCGGCATGGGCCGGATGCGGGAGGTCTGCGGCGCGGTCAGCGGGATGCTGATGGTGCTGGGCGTGCTCTACGGCTACGACGACCCCGGCGAAAAGGACCGGGCCAAGAAGGCCCACTACGCGCTGGTGCAGGAGCTTGCCGGGAAATTCCGGGAGCGCAATGGCAGCATTATCTGCCGGGAAATTCTGAAAAACCCGCCCTCCACGCCCAGCCCCACGCCCCGGACGGCGGAGTTCTATAAAAACCGTCCCTGCACCCGGATGGTGGTCTGTGCGGCGGAGCTGCTGGATGAATACATCGCCGCCCACCCGCTGGAAGCAAAGGCATGATCTGCAACCAGCACGACATTCCAAAGGACGTCCACCGCTACGGTCTGCGGGCCTCGTCAGAGGTGGGCTGCGGCTGGATCGCTACCTACAACGCCCTGAAGCTGTTGGGCTGTACCACGGATATTGACGCGCTGATTCGCTATTTTGAGTGGCAGCTGCCCCTTGTCCACGGCAATTTCGGCACCGCCTTCTGGGGGCCCCAGCGGTGCTTTGAAAAGTGGGGGTTCCCCAATAAGCTGATTTTTGACCGGAAGCGGTTCGACGAGGAAGCCAAAGCCGCCGACGCCTGCATTGTGTTCTATCACTGGGCGAAAAAGGGCAGGGCAGGCGCCCACTTTGTGGCGGTGAAGCCCACGCAGTCGGGCTTTGTGGGCTACAATACTTTTCGGGACTCCAGAGGGCCGGACGACTGGGGCGAGAGCATTGATGCGTTTTTGCGAGGAAACAGGTATTTTGGCTGTGTTCTGCTTGTAATATCCGGAAAACAGGTGAAAAAATGTTAGGAAAGAAATGGAATTCAGGCGCTGCCCTGGCGGCGCAGGCGCTGCTCATCTATGTTTGGCTCACCGATCTGTCCGCCCTTTCAGGAACGGACACCTATTACAGTGTGTACCTGCTTCTGGGGGCGGCGGCGCTGCTCTGTCTCTGGGATAACCGCAGGGGTGGAAAAAGCCGCCCAGCGCTGTGGGTGCTGGCGGGCTTGTTTGCCCTGGCGGCCACCCTGGGCAATCACGAACTGTATGAACCGGTCTCCATGCAGAACCGGCTGAATTTTGTCATGGACCTGCTGGGCGGCTTCTGCGTTGGGTATCAGATTCTCTTCTGTATGCTGCGGCGGCTGCCCCTGGGGAGGAAAACCGGGGAGCGGAAGCACCCCAAATGGGTGTTCTGGGGCGCTTTTGCCGCCGTGGCTCTCATCGATCTGGGCTTTTTGCTGGCCCGGTATCCCGGCATTCTGACCCGGGACTCCATCACCACGGTCAGTCAGGTGGTGTTTGGAAGCTACGATAACACCATGCCCTATTACCACACCCGGCTGGTGGGACTGTTTGTCAAGCTGGGGCTGGCGCTGACCGGGGATATCAATGTTGGCATTGCGCTGTTCCACGGCTTCCAGATCGGGCTGCTGGCAACGGCCTTTGCCTGTGTCATTGCCACTCTGTACCAGATCGGCGTGCCGGGGTGGGCGCTGGGATTGGTGCTTTTTGGCTATGCTCTGCTTCCCTACAATATCGTCTACAGCGTTACCCTGTGGAAGGATGTGCCCTTCGGAGCCACGACGCTGCTGCTGGCGGCGGCCTTTTACCGCCTTGTGAAAAACGTGGGCAGGGCCAGAAAATGGGACTATGCCGCCTTAACGCTGGGGGCGGCGGGTATGGCCCTGATGCGGACCAACGGCTGGGCGGCCTTGTTCGTCGCCGCAGTACTGCTGGCAATCGTGCTGAGAAAGCAGCACCCTCTCCTTGTTAGGGTACTGCTGACGGTGCTGGTCCTGTCCTGGGTGATGATCAGCCCGGTGCTGAAAGCTTTGAATGTGCCGGGCACTGACCCGGTAGAGGCCTTCGCCGTGCCCATGCAGCAGATTGCCCGGGTGGTGGCCAATGGCCGGGAGCTGACCCAGGAGCAGCAGGAACTGCTGGGGGAGATTTTTCTGATGGACAAGCTGGGGGAGGCCTACGATCCTCAGATTGTTGACCCGGTGAAGTACGAAACCTTCCGCTACGATCAGGTGGATTACATCCGCCAAAACGCGTCCCGGTATCTGAAGCTCTATGCTTCCATTGGTCTGCGCTATCCCGGCGATTACCTGAAAGCCTGGATCGATGAGACCCGGGGCTACTGGAACGGCGGCTATTTCTACTGGATTTACACCTTGCAGACGGAGGAGAATATTCTGGGCATTACCCAGCCGGCGGGGACAAACCTACTGGCCCGGCTGTACGCTGCCTGGTTCCGGTTTGCGGAGAAGCCCACGGCCCTTCAGCCGCTTTACAGCATCGGTTTGCAGGTGTGGATTCTGATTGCCTGCTGTGTGCTGTGCGCCATGCGGGGAAGAAAGCAGTGGCTCATCGCGGTGCCCGCGCTGGTGCTGACGCTTGGCTTGTGGCTGGGAACGCCGGTGTATGCCGAGTTCCGCTACGCCTACCCCATGATGCTCTGCGCCCCGCTGATGCTGATGACCACGTTGTTTGAACCGAAAGAGGAATAACAGAACCGCCGCCGGAAGAAACCGGCGGCGGCCTGCACAGGACTCTTTGTGCTTATCTGCTTTGATATTGTCCTGTAGTCAATCAATACGTAGGGCGGGGTCATGACATAAGCCCTACGCACGGATCAGCGAAAGTCCCCTTTTGCTGCGTTATGCGGAAAAGCATATTATTCCTTGTTGTCTTCGGACTTTTGCTTCTTTGCGGCCTTCTTCGCCATCCGTCTGCGGCGGACGCGCTTGACAATGAACACCACAAGCGTAATCACAATGGCGAAAACCACCAGATAGGGAAGGCTCACGATGAACCATACCAGCACATCCAGCAGGTCGTCGCCCACGCCCTCCAGATTGTCCCTGAAGCCGTCGCGAATGCGTTCCCACAGGGTCGGCTCCTCCACGGGGGTGTACTCCTGTACTTCCTCGATGTTTAAGTAGACGGTGGCGTAGTCAATCTGATTGTCGTAGAGCCGCTTCTGGGAGGCGTAGTTTTCCAGTTCGCTGCGGACCTCAGACAGCCGGGCCTCGATTTCCAGCAGGTCGGACATGGTCTCCGCCTGAGACAGCAGCTCCAGCAGCCGTGCTTCCTCGGTTTGCAGGGCGTTCAGACGGCTCTCCGTGGCGACATAGTTGAGCGTCACATCCTCGATGCTCTTATTCTGCCGGACGATGTTGGCAAGGCCGCCCATGTCCTGCAAAAAGGCGTCTACCTGCCCGGCGGGAATGCGGATGGTGAGGTTTGCGCTGCGGTAGCGGCGTCCGCTCTGGTAGATGCTGCCGTTGTAGATGTTCTGATTTTCCACATAACCGTTGGAAGCGGCGATTTTGGCGTCCAGCGCGGCGCGCAGGGCGTCCAGATCATCGGTTTCGGCGGTGAGATCCACGGTGACGATCCATTTGCGGCTTTCGGGAAGGGCAGCGGAGCCGGTATCGGAGGCTTCGTTTTTCAGAGCCGCGCCTTCGGCGGGAGCCATGGCGACTTCATCGGACATGTCCACCATGCCGTTGTCATAGGACGCGGTGTTGCCGGAGCTGCCGCAGCCGGCCAGCAGGGTAAGCAGCAGGGCCAGAGCCAGAATCAGAGACAGATATTTTTTCATAGGTGGTTCCTCCTTTTTCTTGTTTCACTTCTATACTCGACAAAAAAACCAACTGGTTTCAAAATCTGGAAAAAATGCAGGGCAAAGTCTGGCGCTACCTTACGATTATACCATTCTATGTGAACGCTGGCAAGCCCATCTTGTGAAAACCGCATAAAATAGGGGTTGCACCCGGGACGGAATTTCGGTATAATGAAGGCACGAACGGAGGTAGTGCAATGGCAAAACTTTATTTCAAGTACGGCGCCATGGGCTCCAGCAAGACGGCCCAGGCGCTGATCACCAAATATAATTATGAGGAAAACGACCTGAAGGTCTGGCTGTTGAAACCCAGCGCGGACGTCCGGGACGGCGCGACCATCCTGCGCAGCCGCATTGGATTGGAAGCCGAGGTGGAGGTCATCGCCCCGGATACGGACATTTTGGAGCGTTTTTTGCGTAAGAAATGCGGGATCTGCGATGTGATTATTGTAGACGAGTGCCAGTTTTTGTCGGAAGCGCAGATCGATCAGCTCCGGGCCATCGTGGACGAGCACAACATCCCCGTCATGTGCTTCGGCCTGCGCACCGACTTCCAGACAAAGCTGTTCCCCGGCAGCCGACGGCTCATGGAGGTTGCGGATACCATTCAGGAGATCAAGACCATCTGCGACTGCGGGGCCAAGGCCACGGTCAATGCCCGAATCGATGGAGAGGGCCACATCGTCACCCACGGCGCGCAGGTGGTGCTGGGGGGCAACGACAGCTATATCGCCATGTGCCACAAGTGCTACGTCCGGGGCATTCGGGAGCACAGGGTCATTAAACTGCACGGACAGAACCATTGAAGGAGTGTTTTTATGGAACTGAACACAATTCTATCGAAATGCGACCACACATTGCTGGCCCAGACCGCTACCTGGGCGGAGATCAAAGCCGTCTGTGATGACGGAATGAAGTACCACACCGCTTCCGTCTGCATTCCCGCTTCCTTTGTGAAGCAGGCAAAGGAATATGTGGGCGACAAGCTTCCCATCTGCACCGTCATTGGCTTTCCCAACGGCTACGACACCACTGCCGCCAAGTGCTTCATGGCTTCCGATGCCGTGGAAAACGGCGCGGACGAGGTGGACATGGTTATCAACATCGGCTGGGCCAAGGAGGGAAAGTGGGCGGAAATCACCGATGAAATCGCCGCCGTGAAGCACTCCTGCAAGGGAAAGCTTCTGAAGGTCATTATCGAGACCTGCCTGCTGACCGACGAAGAAAAAATCCAGCTGTGCAAGTGCGTCAGCGATTCCGGCGCGGACTATATCAAGACCTCCACCGGTTTCAGCAAAGCCGGCGCGACCTTTGGCGATGTAGCGCTGTTCAAGAAGCATGTGGCCCCCCATGTAAAAATCAAGGCCGCCGGCGGCATCTCCTCACTGGAGGACGCGGAGAAGTTCATCGAGCTGGGAGCCGACCGGCTGGGCACCAGCCGCATTGTGAAGATCGCGAAAGGACTCGAAAACGACGGAAGCTACTGATAATACTCTGTAGGGCAAGCCGCCCTACAATTCCTTTGATTGGAGGAAACATTATGTTAACCACTCCCACCCCTCATATTTCTGCGAAGCCCGGGGATTTCGCCAAAACCGTACTGATGCCCGGCGATCCCCTGCGCTCCAAATTCATCGCGGAGAATTTTCTACACAACCCCGTTTTGGTCAACAACGTCCGGGGCGTTCAGGGCTACACCGGCACCTACAAGGGCGTGAAGGTGTCCGTCATGGCCTCCGGCATGGGGATGCCCGCCATCGGCATCTACTCCCATGAGCTGTTCAACGGCTACGGCGTGGAGAATATCATCCGTGTCGGCTCCGCCGGGGCCATTCAGGATGACATCAACCTCTACGATCTGGTGATTGCCCAGGGAGCCTGCACCGATTCCAATTTCGGCGCCCAGTTCCATCTGCCCGGCACCTTTGCCCCCATCGCCAGCTGGGAACTGCTGACAGAAGCGGTGAAGGCTGCCGAGGCCCACGGGGCCGTCTACCATGTAGGCAACGTGAATTCCTCCGACGTGTTCTACGGCGACCATGTGGGCGTGCCCGAGGGATTGGACAGCGTTTATGGACTCAAGAAGATGGGCGTCATGGCGCTGGAAATGGAAGCTGCCGCCCTCTACATGAACGCCGCCCGGTACGGTAAGCGAGCTTTGTGCATCTGCACCATTTCCGACCACGTGCTCAAGGGCGTGGAGACCACCTCGGAAGAGCGGCAGACCGCCTTCACCACTATGATGGAGGTGGCGCTGGACGTGGCTGTGGCTATGGAAAACAGGTAAATTGTAATTTGACGGAGCTAATGCCTTTCCCTCTGGGGAAGGTGGCCGAGCTTTAAGCGAGGTCGGAAGAGGGAAGTACCTTTTCGCCGAACCTCTGCTGTGCTTTGAAAGCAGTACCGCCCTCTTCCGCCCCCTGCGGGGGCACCTTCCCCAAAGGGGAAGGCTTTGTCACGCCAAATTTCAATTTGTGTTGCTATTGGTTTGTATTCTTGAATCAGGTGATTTTATGAAGCGTATCTTTTTAATCGTACTGGATTCCTTCGGCATCGGGGCCATGCCGGACAGCGAGGACTTCGGCGACGTGGGGGTGAACACCCTGCGCGCCTGTGCGTCTTCCTCGAAACTGCGGATTCCGAACATGATTGCCGCTGGTTTGGGCAATATTGACGGTGTGGAGTGTATTCCCAAAACTGACGCCCCCATGGGAGCCTATGCCCGGCTGACGGAGAAGTCCATGGGCAAGGACACCACCATCGGTCACTGGGAGATTTCCGGAATCATCTCCCCCAAGCCCCTGCCCACCTATCCAGATGGCTTCCCCAAAGAGGTGCTGGATGCCTTTGAAGCCGCCACGGGCCGGGGGGTGCTGTGCAACAAGCCCTATTCCGGCACGGATGTGATCCGGGACTACGGAAAAGAGCATATGGAGACGGGCAAGTGGATCGTCTACACCTCCGCCGACTCCGTGTTTCAGGTGGCGGCCCACGAGGACGTGGTGCCGCTTCCCGAGCTGTACGATGCCTGCCGCAAGGCCCGGCAGATTTTGCGGGGCACACACGGCGTGGGCCGGGTGATTGCGAGACCCTTTGTAGGAAATCCTGAGGAAGGCTTCTGCCGTACCGCCAACCGGCATGACTTCTCTCTGGAGCCTCCCGCTGAAACCATGCTGGACGCCGTGAAGGCGGCGGGATTGGACTGCCTTGCGGTTGGAAAAATCCACGACATTTTCGCGGGGCACGGAGATACGGAGTACGTGTTCAACAAGAGCAATGCCGACGGCATGGCCCATACGGACGACTATGCCGCCCGGGATTTCCACGGGCTGTGCTTTGTGAATCTGGTGGATTTCGACATGGCCTACGGACACCGCCGGAATGTGGACGGCTACGCGAACGCCCTGTCGGAGTTTGACGCGTGGCTGGGGGAGTTCCTGCCAAAGCTGGGACAGGAGGATATTCTGATGATTACCGCCGACCACGGCTGTGACCCATCCTATACTGCCACCACCGACCACACCAGAGAATATGTGCCCCTGCTGGTGCTGGGGAAACAGGTGAAGCCTGTAAACCTCGGAACCCGGCCCACCTTTGCCGATATCGCCGCCACGGTTACGGAGCTGCTGGGCGTGAAGTATACTACGCCGGGCAGAAGCTTTGCTGAAGAAATTGTATAACGAATGCAGAATGCAAAATGCAGAAAGCAGAATTATGGTGTCCGCAAAGCGGACGAATTGAATTTATTTCCAAAGGAAATACCACAATTTTGCATTCATCATTTTGCATTTTGCATTTCCGAACACGGGAGGTTGTTATGGAACCTGAAAAGTTATGTAAACTTGCAATCGAAGCCATGACCCACGCCTACGCGCCCTATTCCGGCTTCAAGGTGGGCGCGGCGCTGCTGTGCGCCGACGGAAGCGTCTATCAGGGCTGCAACATCGAAAACGCAGCCTATAGTCCCACCAACTGCGCCGAGCGCACGGCGATTTTCAAGGCTGTCTACGACGGGCACCGGGACTTCACCGCCATCGCCGTCTGCGGCGGCAGGGATGGCGTGATTACCGGGGCTTTTCCACCCTGCGGCGTCTGCCGTCAGGTCATGCGGGAGTTCTGCGGAGACGATTTCCACATCTATCTCGTAAACGGCAAGGGCTTTGAGTCGGTGACTCTGGCCCAGCTTTTGCCCTATGGTTTCACCGCCGGGGAGCATATGTCCGCTAACGGGTGACATCTGCTTCCGCTTGACGGAAATTCCCGGAAAATTCACGTTTAGGTGTTGATTTTTTATGGGAAATGTGCAACAATAAGCATGGTATGTTCCGATACCGAATCCTAAAATTTTGGAGGAATACATCATGAAAAAGATTCTGGCTGTGCTGCTGGTTCTGGCTATGACGCTGGGCCTGGCTGCCTGCGGCGGCTCCTCTGCCCCCGCTGCCACGGAGGCTCCTGCGGCTCCCGCCGCTACCGAGGGCCCCGCAGCTGCTCCCGCTGAGACCGAGGCTGCCGCTACCGAGGCTCCTGCCGCTTCCGCTGACGACATCCCTGACGAGATGACTTCTGCCGATGGCAAGTATCAGATCGCTTTCGTCACCGACGTGGGCCAGCTGAAGGATAAGTCCTTCAACCAGGGCACCTTCGACGGCGTGAAGCTGTATGCTGCCAATGCCGGCAAGTCCTACAAGTACTATCAGCCCGCCGGCGGCGATCAGGCCACCGACGACGACCGTTACGACGCCATGAAGCTGGCTGCCGACAACGGCGCTGAGGTCATTGTCTGCGCCGGCTTTATGCAGGGCACCGCTCTGGCGAAGGCCGCCGCTGAGTTCCCCGACGTGAAGTTCGTCTTCATCGACGGCTGGGCACTGGGCATGAACAACGTTGCCGGCATCTGCTTCCGTGAGGAGCAGTGCGGCTATCTGGCCGGCTACGCCGCCGTTATGGACGGCTACACCAAGCTGGGCTTCTGCGGCGGCGGCGGCGGCACCAACGCTGCCTGCGACCGCTACGGCTACGGCTTCGTGCAGGGCGCTGACGCTGCCGCTGCCGAGCTGGGCGTGCAGGTCGAGATGAACTACTCCTGGCTGTACGGTTCTTCCTTCCAGGCTTCCAACGAGCTGCAGACCATGGCTGCCGGCTGGTACACCAACGGCACTGAGGTCATCTTCGCCTGCGGCGGTTCCATGTTCCAGTCCATCGCCGCTGCTGCTTCCGCTGAGGATGCCGCTGTCATCGGCGTTGACGTTGACCAGTCCTTCGAGTCCCCCACCGTTATCACCTCCGCTATGAAGGGCATCGGCGAGGCCGCTCAGCAGGCTCTGAAGGCCGCTGAGACTGAGGACAGCTGGAACGCCTTCATCGGCGACGGCAACACCGCCATCACTCTGGGCGCTGCCGAGGGCGCTGTGGGCCTGCCCACCGCTACCTGGTCTCTGGAGGGCTGGACCGTTGCCGACTACGAGGCTAAGCTGGCTGACATCGTCTCCGGCAAGGTTGTCGTTGACAACGCGGACGTTCCCGAACCCGCCAGCACCGCCAATGTGACCATGAACATTGTCAAGTAATTTCTGACGGTACACAAAACTGCCCCGGCACCGATTTCGGTGCCGGGGTTTTTGCGGCGAGTCGCCGCTGACAATGGGTGCTCGGCTGGTGCGTATTCGATACACCATTGGGTACAGCTCGGTATCGTTTCTGCTGTGCTTCGGAGAAGATAACGCAGTTTTATTCCTTCACGCTGACCAGTGTGTCCAAATCCTTGCGCTTTTTTGGGCGGAGAGGGTCGCCTTCGGCGGCGTAGCCAAGGGTGATGACCAACCGGGCGGGGGCGTCAATGCCGGTGAGCTCCCGGAGTTTTTTGTCGTCGATCCAGCCTAAGATACAGGTGGCTAGTCCCTGTGCCGTGGCCTCCGACGTCAGGTAGGCAGCGGCAATGCCGATGTCGATGGAGCGGTAGTCGATACCCTTCACCTTGGCCCCCATGGCGGCGGATTTGCTGTAGGGCTGCTCGGAAATGACAATCAGCACCGGGGCCTGGGACGCGAATTTGTTCATGCCAAGCCCCTGACAGGCCTTCGCCGCCGCCTTTGCCGCTTCGCCCCGGCAGACGGTGAGGTGATAGGGCTGGGCGTTGCAGGCAGAGGGAGCAAGGCGGGCCGCTTCCAGCACAGCGTCCAGCTTCTCCTGCTCGACAGCGCGGGTTTCATCGTAGGCCCGGCAGGACTGCCGGGTTTGGGCGATTTCGAGAAAATTCATAAGGGTTCCTCCTGAATAAGCCTTCCCCTCCGGGGAAGGTGGCAGCCCGATAGGGCTGACGGAAGGGGGCCAATGTTGGATATGACACCCCCTCAGTCTCGCTTTGCTCGACAGCTCCCCCACAGGGGGAGCCAAGTGTTTTACTGCTTCGCCAGCAGCCCGTCAATGAACTGGGTGGCGGCTCTCGCGGAGCGGCCGCCCCGGCCCAGCGCATAGCGCTCTGCCAGCATATCCAGCTCATTGGCGTCCATTTTTACGCCCTTTTCCTCGGCGAGGTGCCGGACAATGCCCAGATAGGTTTCCTTATTGGGCTTCTGGAAGGTGACCTGAATGCCGAACCGTTCGGACAGGGAGATGATCTCCTGCATGGTGTCGTTGCGGTGGATGTCGTCGCCGTCCCGGCCGGAGAAGCTCTCCTTCACCAGATGCCGGCGGTTGGAGGTGGCGTAGATCACCACGTTGCGGCTCTTGGCGGAGACGCTGCCCTCTAAGATCGCTTTCAGGGCGCTGAAATTGTCGTCATCCTTCTGGAAGGACAGGTCATCAATGAACAGAATGAATTTCAGGGGGTTGGTGTTCAGCTCGTCTAAGATAGCGGGGATAGCATGGAGCTGCTCCTTGCGCACCTCCAGAATCCGCAGACCCCGGTCGTGGAGCTCGTTGACCACGGCCTTGACGGTGGAGGACTTTCCGGTGCCCGCGTCGCCGGTGAGCAGTATGTTGGCGGCGGGTTTGCCCTCGAGAAGGGCCACGGTGTTGTCCAGAATAATCTGCTGCTCCCGCTTGTAGTCGACGAGGGAGGACAGCCGAATCTGATCGGGATTGATGACGGGGACGATGTGGTTTCCTTCGCCGATGTAGAACATGATATGCTTGGCGTAGATGCCGTAACCGAAGCGATGAATATTGGCGCAGCGCTCGTGATAGCTGTCCACAATATTCAGGCTCTTCACGGCGAAAACGGGCAGATACCCGTCCCAGTCCAGCCCTTCCCGTAGGGCTTCCGGGGTCAGGTCGGCGACGGCTTGCAAGATTTCCAGCTCCTGTTCAACCTGCGATTCCATTTCGGGCCAGGGCTGGGCGCCCTTACCAATCATGCGGATGTAGGCGTTCTCGTCGTTGTTGACGATGTGCTGGACGCAGCCTGCCAGCGTCCGCTTTTCGGTGCCGTAGAGGGCGGATACGAAAGCGGCGTACTTGGAGACGGCGACCGCGGTGCTTCTGCCCCGGCTGTCCAGATAATCCAGCAGCGCGGACACCACCGGGTCAGCCAGCAGCGCCCGGAAAATCGCCAGCGAATTCAGGCGGATGTGTAATTCGTTCAGATTCATACGTTCAGAATCGCACCCTTCGCGCCGCTGGATACCAGCGCGGCGTAGCGCTTCAGGTAGCCGGACAGCTCCTTCTTCTGGGGGGTGAAGTTTGCCAGACGTTCCGCCATTTCTTCCTCAGAAATCTTCAATTCCAGCTTGTTGTTGGGGATATCAATGGAGATGATGTCACCCTCCCGGACAATGCCGATGGGGCCGCCGGAGGCGGCTTCGGGAGAAACGTGACCAATACAGGCACCCCGGGTGGCACCGGAGAACCGACCATCGGTGATGAGGGCCACGGAATTGCCCAGCCCCATGCCCATGATGGCGGAGGTGGGGTTCAGCATTTCCCGCATACCGGGGCCGCCCTTGGGGCCTTCGTAGCGGATGACTACCACGTCGCCGGGGTGGATGTTCCCCGCATTGATGGCGGCCTGAGCCTCTTCCTCGGATTCAAAGACCCGGGCGGGGCCTTCGTGCACCAGCATTTCGGGAAGCACCGCGCTGCGCTTGACCACGCTGCCCTCAGGAGCCAGATTGCCCCGGAGCACGGCGATGCCGCCGGTGGGGGAGTAGGGATTCTCCACGGTGCGGATGACGGAGGTGTCGTTATTGACGGCATTTACAATGTTTTCACCCAGCGTCTTGCCGGTGACCGTCATGACGGAGGGGTCCAGCAGGTTCTTCTTGGTCAGCTCCTTGAGAACGGCGTACACGCCGCCGGCGGCGTTCAGGTCCTCCATGTAGGTGGGGCCGGCGGGGGCCAGATGGCACAGGTTCGGGGTCACGGCGCTGATTTCGTTAGCCATGTCCAGGTTAAAGTCCACGCCGCACTCGTTGGCGATGGCGGGCAGGTGGAGTATGGAGTTGGTGGAGCAGCCCAGAGCCATGTCGGCGGTGAGGGCGTTGCGGATGGCGGCGGCGGTCATGATGTCCCGGGGCCGGATGTTGCGGCGCACCAGTTCCATAATCTGCATACCGGCGTGCTTGGCAAGCTCAATTCTCGCGGAGTACACCGCAGGGATGGTGCCGTTGCCCTTCAGACCCATGCCAAGAACCTCCGTCAGGCAGTTCATGGAGTTGGCGGTGTACATGCCGGAGCAGGAGCCGCAGGTGGGGCAGGTGTTCTTTTCGCAGTAGGTGAGCCGCTCCTCGTCAATTTTTCCAGCGGTGTAAGCGCCGACAGCCTCGAACATACTGGAAAGGCTGGTTTTTTTGCCGTCTACCCGGCCTGCCAGCATAGGGCCGCCGCTGACGAAAATGGCGGGAATGTTTACACGGGCGGCAGCCATGAGCAGACCCGGCACGTTCTTGTCGCAGTTGGGCACCATGACCACGCCGTCAAAGCCGTGGGCCTTCAGCATGGCCTCGGTGGAGTCGGCAATCAGGTCACGGGTGACCAGAGAATATTTCATGCCCTCGTGACCCATGGCGATGCCGTCGCAGACGGCGATGGCGGGGAACACGATGGGGGTGCCGCCGGCCATGGCAACGCCCAGCTTCACGGCATCCACGATTTTATCGAGGTTCATGTGACCGGGGACGATCTCATTGTAGGAGCTGACCACGGCAATCAGGGGGCGCTGCTGCTCCTCTTCCGTCAGGCCTAAGGCGTGGTACAGGCTGCGGTGAGTGGCGTTCTGGGGGCCGCTCACAACCTTGTCTTTCATCATCATAGGTTTTTCCTGCTTTCTGTAAAGAATGAAAAATCATTGGGAACCGGTGCACACCGGCTCCCAATGACACCGTAAAAACTTAGTTGTTGATGAGCTTATCCTCGTCGCTCCAGCTGTACAGCTTGCGCACTTCCTGACCCACGATCTCGGAGGGGTGCTCGGCAGCCAGCTTGCGCATGGCGTTGAAGTGCACCTGACCACCGGCGCTGGACATATCCAGCAGGAAGTCCTTGGCAAAGGTGCCGTCCTGAATGTCGGACAGAATCTTCTTCATGGCCTTCTTGGTGTCCTCGGTGATGATCTTGGGGCCGGTGACGTAGTCGCCGTACTCGGCGGTGTTGGAGATGGAGTAGCGCATACCGCTGAAGCCGGACTGGTAAATGAGGTCAACGATGAGCTTCATCTCGTGGATGCACTCGAAGTAGGCGTTCCGGGGGTCGTAACCGGCTTCCACCAGAGTTTCAAAGCCAGCCTGCATCAGAGCGCAGACACCGCCGCACAGCACAGCCTGCTCGCCGAACAGGTCGGTCTCGGTCTCAGTGCGGAAGTCGGTCTCCAGCACGCCGGCGCGAGCGCCGCCGATGCCCAGCGCGTAGGCAAGGCCGATGTCCAGGGCGTCGCCGGTGGCATCCTGCTCCACGGCAATCAGACAGGGCACGCCCTTACCGGCCTGATACTCGCTGCGCACGGTGTGACCGGGGCCTTTGGGGGCAATCATGATGACGTTGACGTCCTTGGGGGGCTTGATGCAGCCGAAGTGGATGTTGAAGCCGTGGGCGAAAGCCAGCGTCTTTCCGGCGGTCAGGTTCGGCTCAATGCTCTGCTTGTACAGGGCGGCCTGCTTCTCGTCGTTGATGAGAATCATGATGATGTCGGCGGCCTTGGTCGCCTCGGCGGCGGTCATGACGGTCATGCCCTGGGCTTCGGCCTTGGCCCAGCTCTTGGAGCCAACGTACAGGCCCACGATGACATTGACGCCGCTGTCCTTCAGGTTCAGCGCGTGGGCGTGGCCCTGAGAGCCGTAGCCGATGATGGCAACGGTCTTGCCCGCCAGCTTCTGGAGGTCGCAGTCCTGCTGATAGAAAATACGATTCATTTAAATTACCTCTTTTCAGAAAATGTAGTTTGCAGCCTTGGCTCCCCCTTTGGGGGAGCTGGCAAAAATCTATGATTATTGTCTGAGGGGGTACTGCTGGTTACCCGAGACACCCTCTCCGTCAGCCCCAAGGGCTGCCACCTCCCCCAAAGGGGGAGGCAGGATTTATAAATTGGTGACCCGGCGGATGGTGGTGACGCCCCGCTGGAGAGAAACCACACCGGTGCGGCAGATTTCCAGAATGCCGTACTCCTTCATGAGGTTCACGAAGTTGTCGATTTTCCGGCTGTCGCCGATCATCTGGATGATGATGGAATCCTTGGTGTAATCCACAATTTTGCCCTCGTAGGCATCGCTGGCGGCGCTGATTTCGCCCCGGACGTTGGGATCGTTCTTGACCTTAATGAGCAGCAACTCCCGGTTTACGGTGTCCAGATTGTCCAGTTCCGCGATGGAAACCACGTCGGGAAGCTTATACAGCTGGTTGATGAGCTGCTCTTTCTTGATTTCATCGCCCTCGGACTGGACGGTGATTCGGGAGAATTCCTCGGATTCCGTCTCCGACACGGTCAGGGAGGTGATGTTGAACTGGCGGCGGCGGAACATACTGGTGACCCGGTTCAGAACGCCGAACTGATTGTTGACCAGAATGGCTACAGTAAATTTCTTCATCTTTAGTCACCAATCCTTGTAATGATATCGTCCATGGAACCGCCGGGGGGCAGCATGGGCAGCACGAATTCGTCCTTGTCGATGGCGCAGTCGATGAGGTAGGGGCCGTTGCAGGCGAAGGCTGCGGTCAGCGCGGTTTCCAGTTCCGCAAGGGTCTGCGCCCGGCTGGCCTGTGCACCGAAGGCTTCTGCCAGCTTCACAAAGTCGGTTTGGCGGCTGTCCAGCGTGGTGTTGGAATAGTGCTTGTCAAAGAACAGGGTCTGCCACTGGCGAACCATGCCCAGCACACTGTTGTTGAGGAGGAGAATCACCATGGGGACGTGGTTTGCAACCGCCGTTGCCAGCTCGTTCAGGTTCATGCCGAAGCTGCCGTCACCGGTGACCAGCACGGTGCGTTCCCCGGTGCCAAGGGCAGCGCCGATGGCAGCACCCATGCCGAAGCCCATGGTGCCAAGACCGCCGCTGGAGAGGAACCGGCGGCTGTTCCTGAGGTTCAGATACTGGGCGGCCCACATCTGGTGCTGGCCCACGTCTGTCGCCACGGGGGTGTTCTCGTTTAAGTAGCGGTTCAGGGCGCAGATGACGTTGCGGGGGGTCATGCCCTCCCGGGAATCCAGGGCGGCCTGTTCTTCCACGATATACCGGTCGATCTCCGCCTGCCATTCGGGGTGCTCGGTTTTTTGCAGTAGGGGAATCAGCTTTTGCAGAGTTTTCTTCACATCGCCCCGGAGGCCCTGCTCGGGCACCACGGTCTTGCCCAGCTCCGCACCGTCAATGTCGATGTGGACAATCTTGGCGCCTACGGCAAATTTTGCCCGGTTGCCGGTGACCCGGTCGTTGAACCGGCAGCCCAGCGCGATGATGCAGTCGGCGTGGTGCATGGCGGTGGAGCAGGCATAGTGGCCGTGCATACCCTGCATGCCGAGGAACCGGGGATAGTCGGTGGGAACGCCGGAGATACCCATTAAGGAGCAGCCGATGGGAGCGTCAATCAGCTCCGCCATTTGCAGCAGCTCGTCCTGGGCTTCGCTGGTAATCAGGCCGCCGCCAAAGTAGAGGAAGGGCTTCTTAGCATTGTTGATGGTTTCCGCCGCCTGCCGGATGCGGATATCCTTGGCGGGGAAGATTTCGTCGGCGGTGACCGGCGGTTGGGGCGTATAGTCGAATTTTGCCACCTGCACATCCTTGGGAATGTCAATGAGCACGGGACCGGGGCGGCCGGACTTTGCCAGCCGGAAGGCCTCCCGGATGGTGTCCGCCAGTTCCTCTACGCTGCCCACAAAATAGTTGTGCTTGGTGATGGGCAGGGTCACGCCGGTAATGTCGATTTCCTGAAAGCCGTCGGTACCGATGGTGGAGCTGGGCACGTTGCCGGTGATGGCAACCATGGGTACGGAGTCGAGATACGCCGTGGCGATGCCGGTGACCAGGTTGGTTGCGCCGGGGCCGGAGGTGGCGATGACCACGCCCACCTTCCCTGTAGCCCGGGCGTAGCCATCGGCGGCGTGGGCCGCGCCCTGCTCATGTGCGGTCAAGACATGGCGCAGTTCGTCCTGAAACTTATACAGGGAGTCATAAATGTTGATGACCTGCCCGCCGGGATAGCCAAAAACCACGTTAGCTCCCTGCTCAATCAGGGTGCGAACGAGGATATCGGAGCCGGAAAGAAGCATAGTATCATCCTTTCTTCAAATTCTCTATAATCAATCCCCCCATTTCCCGGCAGCCTACCAGACTGCACTGTTCTGCGTCGGGGGGAAGAATGTCGGCGGTGCGGAAGCCGCTGTCCAGAACCTTGGAGACGGCGGACTCAATGCAGTCTGCTTCCTCGGGCATATCGAAGGAGAAGCGCAGCATCATGGCGGCAGCGAGGATGGTGCCGATGGGGTTGGCGATGTCCTTGCCCGCAATGTCTGGGGCAGAGCCGTGAATCGGCTCGTACAGGCCTCGGGTGCCGTCACCTAAGGAGGAGGAGGGAATCATGCCGATGGAGCCGGTAATCATGGAGGCCTCGTCGGAGAGAATGTCGCCGAACATATTCTCCGTGACAATCACATCAAACTGGCTGGGGTCCTTCACAATCTGCATGGCGCAGTTGTCCACCAGCATGTCGGAAAGGGTAACGTCGGGGTATTCTTCCGCCAGCTCATGCATGACCTTCTTCCAAAGCCGGGAGGAGTCCAGCACGTTGCTCTTTTCCACGCTGCACAGCTTTTTGCTCCGCTTCCGGGCGGTTTCAAAGCCGATGCGGCCGATGCGGCGGATTTCACTTTCGGCGTAGCGAAGTTCATCGATGGCAACGGGTTCCCCGTTTTCGGTGACGGTTTCGTGCCTGCCGAAGTAGATGCCGCCGATCAGCTCTCTTACAATAATAAAATCAATGCCCTTGTTCACGATTTCCTGTTTCAAAGGGGATGCCGAGGCCAGCTGGGGCCAGATTTTGGCGGGGCGGTTGTTGCTGTAGACGCCCATGCCCGCCCGAAGCCGTAAAAGACCTTTTTCGGGCCGCATGGGGCCGGGGACGCCGTTCCATTTGGGACCGCCCACCGCGCCCAGAAGCACAGAGTCGGAGGACAGGCACTTGTCAAGCATTTCCTGAGGGAGAGGGTCGCCGTACTTGTCGATGGCGTTTCCGCCCATGTCCACATCGGTGTAGACAAATACATGACCGTAAAGTTCCGCGATTTTGTCCAAAACCAGCTTTGCCTGCTCCACAATTTCCGGGCCAATGCCGTCCCCTCGGATAAGCGCGATATTTCTAGTCATACTATCACATCTCCTTCAAGGATGCAAGCAGTCCGCCTTTTTTTATGATATTTTGGATGAATTCCGGAAAAGGCTCGGCCTGATAGGTTTTTCCGGATGTGCGGTCGGTGATGACGCCGGTGTCAAAATCCACGCTGACTTCGTCACCCGCCTGAATTTCCTCGGCGGCTGCCTCGCATTCCAGAATGGGCAGGCCGATGTTGATGGCGTTGCGGTAGAAAATCCGGGCGAAGGACTTGGCAATGACGCAGCCGGTGCCGCAGGTCTTGATGACGAGGGGGGCGTGCTCCCGGGAGGAGCCGCAGCCGAAGTTCCAGCCCGCCACCATCACATCGCCGGGCTTGACTTCGTTTACATAATCCGCGTCAATATCCTCCATACAGTGCTTGGCAAGCTCGTTGGCGTCGGCGGTGTTTAAGTACCGGGCGGGGATAATCACGTCGGTGTCCACGTTGTCGGGATATTTGAAAACCTTACCATTCGTGTTCATGGCTCAGACCTCCTTGGGGGCGGTGATATAGCCCGTAAGGGCGGAAGCAGCGGCAGTGGCGGGGCTGGCGAGGTAAACCTCACTGTCCACGTGACCCATGCGGCCCACAAAATTCCGGTTGGTGGTGGCGATGCAGCGTTCGCCAGCGGCGAGGATGCCCATGTAGCCGCCAAGGCAGGGGCCGCAGGTGGGAGTGGACACAACAGCGCCCGCGTCAATGAAGGCGGTAACATAGCCGCGCTCGACACATTCCTTATAAATCTGCATGGTGGCGGGGATGATGATGCAGCGCACACCGGGAGCAACGGACTTGCCCTTTAGGGTGTTGTAAGCGGCTTCCATATCCTCCATGCGCCCGTTGGTGCAGCTGCCGATGACCACTTGATCGATCTTGATATCGCTCAGTTCGGATGCGGGATGGGTGTTCTCCGGCAGGTGGGGGCAGGCCACGGTGGGAACAATGGAAGAAAGGTCGATTTCTATGGTCTGCTCGTAGACAGCGTCGGAGTCGGCTTCAAAAATCCGGGGCTTGCGCTCGCTGCGGCCTTCCAGATAGGTAAGGGTCACATCGTCCACGGGGAAAATGCCGTTTTTTGCGCCGGCTTCGATGGCCATGTTGCAGATGCACAGCCGGTCGTCCATGGAAAGGGAGGCGACACCGGGGCCGGTGAACTCCATGGACTTGTACAGCGCACCGTCCACGCCGATTTTTCCGATGATGGTTAAGATCACGTCCTTGCCGCTGCAATTCGCGGGCAGCTTGCCGGTCAGATGGAACCGGATGGCGGCGGGAACCTTGAACCAGGCTTCGCCGGTGGCCATGCCCGCCGCCATGTCGGTGGAGCCGACGCCGGTGGAGAAAGCGCCCAGGGCGCCGTAGGTGCAGGTGTGGCTGTCCGCGCCGATGATGCAGTCGCCGGCGGTGACCACGCCCTGCTCGGGAAGCAGCGCGTGCTCGATGCCCATTTTGCCCACGTCATAGAAGTGGCTGACGCAGTGCTCGCAGGCGAATTCCCGGCACTGCTTACTCTGTTGGGCGGCCTTGATGTCCTTATTGGGGACAAAGTGGTCCAGAACAATGGCGATCTTATCCTTATCAAAGACGGAATCAAAACCGTTTTTCGTAAACTCGTTGATTGCCACGGGGGTGGTGATATCGTTGCCCAGAACGATATCCAGCTTGGCCCGGATCAGCTGACCGGGGTTTACATGCGTTAGCCCAGCGTGGGCCGCGAGAATTTTCTGTGTCAATGTCATGCCCATGGTGATTCCTCCAAAATAGATGGTGTAATCTTGGCTCCACCTCTGGGGGAGCTGTCGCGGCACAGCCGTGACTGAGGGGGTGTATTCTTTATTCGATAGGACACATCTTCCGACCTCGCTGATGCTCGGCCACCTTCCCCAGAGGGGAAGGCAAGAGGCCATCCTTATTTGCTTGTCATATTATTAAATGCACCCACCAGCGCACTGGCGCTGGCTTTGATGATATCGGTGTCGGTGCCCGCACCCCAGTACATGGTGCCGTCTGCTTCCAGACCGATGTAGGCGGCGGCGGTGGAGCCGGAGCTGCGCTCCTGCACACTGTGCTCGGTATAGACCTTTAATGTGTAGCTGGCGCCGGTGTAGGCTTTGAGGGCGTTGCTCACCGCGTCCAGAGAACCGTTGCCCCGGCTCTGCACGGTGGCCTCCCGTCCGTGGCGCAGGAAGGTGACAATGGCTTCCACGCTTTCTCCATGCTGGGTAAAGTGCAGGCTGGAGATGGTGAGAGGGTTGCGGACGTTCAGGTAGCAGTCCATGAAGATGGCGAGAACGTCCTCGGCCTTCAGCTCCCGGTGATCGTGGTCGGAGACCGCCTTGCACTGGTAGCTCAGGTGCTCGCGCATCTTGGGCGGCAGAATGTAGCCGTAGGTCTGTTCCAGAAGGTAGCCGATGCCGCCCTTGCCGCTCTGGGAGTTGACCCGGATGACGTCGGCGTCGTAAGTCCGGCTGATATCCTGTGGGTCCACCGGCAGGTAGGGCACCGTCCACTGGTGGAGGTTCTTTTCTTTGCGCCACTGCATTCCTTTGGCGATGGCGTCCTGATGGGAGCCGGAGAAGGCAGCGAAGACCAAGGCTCCTGCGTAGGGGCTGCGCTCGTAGACGTGCATCCGGGTGCAGTCCTCGTAGGTCTTGCAGATGGCAGGCATATCGGAGAAGTCCAGCTCCGGGTCCACGCCGTGGGAGTACATGTTCATGGCCAGCGTGATGATGTCCACGTTGCCGGTGCGCTCGCCGTTGCCGAAGAGGGTGCCCTCCACACGATCCGCGCCTGCCAGCAGGGCCAGTTCGGTATCCGCCACGCCGGTGCCCCGGTCGTTGTGGGGGTGCAGGGAGAGGGTGACGTATTCCCGGTACTTGAGGTTTTCACTCATGTACTCCACCTGACTGGCGTAGATGTGGGGCATGCTCATTTCCACGGTGACGGGCAGGTTGATGATGACGTTGTTGTCCGGGCCGGGTTCCAGCACGTCCAGCACCGCGTTGCAGACCTCCAGCGCGTACTCCGGCTCCGTGCCGGTGAAACTTTCCGGGGAATATTCAAAGCGGAAATTTCCTTCATATTCCGCCGCCAGTTTCTTGACAAGCTTCGCGCCCTCCACGGCAATCTGCTTGATTTCCTCTTTGCTTTTGCGGAAAACCTGCTCCCGCTGGGCCACGGATACGGAATTATAGAAGTGGATGATGGCGCTGGGCGCGCCCTTGCAGGCATCGAAGGTCTTGCGGATGATGTGTTCCCGGCACTGGGTCAGCACCTGCACGGACACATCTTTCGGAATCATGTTGTTCTCAATCAGGGTACGCAGGAACTCATATTCGGTTTCTGAGGCGGCGGGGAAGCCCACCTCAATTTCCTTGAAGCCGATGCGAAGCAGCATATGGTAGAATTCCAGCTTCTCTTCCAGACTCATGGGGATTACCAGACTCTGGTTGCCGTCCCGCAGGTCCACGCTGCACCACTGGGGGGCTTTTTCGATGTGATCCTTCTGTACCCATTTGTAGTGGCTCCCCGGGGCGGGGTAGTAGCCGATTGCGTATTTGCTGGTATCCATATGCGTATCTCCTTTTTGATCCGCTTGTGCTGGACTTAGCTGCCAGTCCGCGTCCGGCAAGCGTGATATTTTATACTATCTTAAATCCCGCGTTTTGCAGGGCTTTGGTGATTTCCTGAACGTGGTCATAGTTCCGGGTTTCCAGCGTCAGCCGCAGATAGCAGCCGTTGATGGACTCGGTTTCGCCGTTGCGCTCGTGGTGGACGGAAATCACGTTGCCGCCGCACTGGGCAATGATTCGGGAAACCTCCATCAGCTGACCGGGTTTGTCTGCCAATTCAATCAGCAGATTGGTGGTTCTGCCGGACTTCATCAGGCCCCGGTCAATGACCCGGGACAGGCTGGTCACGTCGATGTTGCCGCCGGAAATCAGGCTGACCACCTTCTTGCCCTCCAGCGGGAACTTGCGGAACATGGCGGCGGCGACGGACACCGCGCCCGCGCCTTCGGCGATCATCTTCTGCTTCTCAATCAGGGCGAGAATAGCGGCGGCGATTTCGTCCTCGGTGACGAGGGCGATATCGTCTACATAGTTTTTGACCATCTCGTAGGTGATTTCGCCGGGCTTTTTCACGGCGATGCCGTCGGCGATGGTGGAGACCCGGTCAAGGGCTTCCATGTGGCCGTGGTTTACGGCGTTGAACATACTGGGAGCGCCCGCCGCCTGCACGCCGTAGACCTTGACGTGGGGAGAAATAGACTTGATGGCGCAGGCCACGCCGGAGATCAGTCCGCCGCCGCCGATGGGCACGATCACCGCGTCCACGTCGCTCATCTCGTTCATGATCTCGAGACCGATGGTGCCCTGACCGGCGATGACGTACTCGTCATCAAAAGGATGGACGAAGGTGTAGCCCCGCTCCTCTTTCAGCTCCAGGGCCTTGTTGTAGGCGTCGTCGTAGACACCAGGAACGAGACAGACCTGTGCGCCGTAGCCCTTGGTGGCCTCCACCTTGGAGATGGGGGCGGTGTCCGGCAGGCAGATCAGGGAGGAAATGCCGCATTTGCTGGCGGCGAGGGCCACGCCCTGCGCGTGGTTACCGGCGGAGCAGGCGATAACGCCCCGGGCCTTCTCCTCGTCGGACAGCATGGCAATCTTGTAGCCGGAACCCCGGAGCTTAAAGGAGCCGGTCTTTTGCAGGCATTCGGGTTTTAAGTACAGCTGGCAGTCCTCGGCGATGCCGTAGGCCTTGGCTAAGGGGGTGGGGCGGATGATGTCCTTCAGGACAACGGAGGCGTGGAAGATTTTATCGATGGTGACCATATCTATTTCTTTCCTTTCCAACATTTGAAGATTTAGGGCTAAAAAAACACCCTGCCTCTTCAAATCAAAGAGACAGGGTCCTTACTTACATAAAAACCTTGCGGTACCACTCTTTTTGCCGCGCGAAGCGGCCACCTCATGACGATCCAACAACCGTCTCCCGCTGTATCGGTCGGGCTCCGTCCCGCTTACTTGGAAATCCGTTCAGACGGGCCGCTCAGAGGCCAGTATACAATTTCACCCGCCGCTGCCTCGCACCATCCGGCAGCTCTCTGAAGGAGGGAAGGAAACTGCTTTATCCTCTTCAAAGCGTTCTCTCTATGTGAGGTGGATTATAACATGAGAAATCCAAAGTGTCAAGCCCTGAAATGCAAAAGTCTTTCGGAGGCGCACGTTTTTAGAGAGAAGCCTTCCCCTCTGGGGAAGGTGGCAGCCCATAGGGCTGACGGAAGAGGGCAGAAACGCACACAGTCAATATCCGCGTTACGGCGAAATGGATATACCTCTTCCGACCTCGCTTGCGCTCGGCCATCTTCCCCAAAGGGGAAGGCTCCCTGTAATAAAACACCGGGGACGTTTCCGTCCCCGGCGGTAATATTACTCGATGACCTGAATCCAGCCCTTGGGTGCTTCAATGCGGCCCATCTGGATGCCGGTGAGGGTATCGTAGAGCTTCTGGATGGTGGGACCCATGCCGGCGTAGTGAATCTCCTTGCCGTGGTCCACGATGGTGCCCAGGGGGGAGATGACGGCGGCGGTGCCGCACAGGCCTGCCTCGGTGAAGTCGCCCAGCTCGGTCAGGGCCACGGGACGCTCCTCGACCTCCATGCCCAGGTACTCCTTGGCGACGTACACCAGAGAGCGGCGGGTGATGGAGGGCAGGATGGTGTCGGACTTGGGGGTGACCAGAGTGTTACCCTTGATGAAAATGATATTGGCGCCGCCGGTCTCCTCAATGTGGGTGCGGGTGGCGGAGTCCACATACACGTTCTCGTCATAGCCCTGCTCATGGGCGTCCACAATGTTATACAGGCTCATGGCGTAGTTCAGGCCGGCCTTGACGTGGCCGGTGCCCCGGGGAGCCGCCCGGTCCAGATCGGAGATACGGACGGTCAGGGGCCTCACGCCGCCCTTGAAGTAGGGGCCAACGGGGGTGGCAAAGACCCGGAACTGGTACTCGTTGGCGGGCTTGACGCCGATGATGGAGTCGTAGCCGAACATGAAGGGGCGGATGTACAGTGTCGCGCCGGAACCGTAGGGGGGCACCCAGGCATCGTTGGCACGGACGGTCTGCGCGATGGCATCCACAAATTTATCCTCGGGATAGACGGGCATCTTCAGCCGCTTGCAGGACTCCGCCATCCGGGCGGCGTTCAGGTCAGGGCGGAAGCAGACGATTCGTCCGTCCTCGGCGGTGTAGGCCTTCATGCCCTCAAAGCAGGTCTGGGCGTACTGCAATACGCAGGCGCACTCGCTCATGGTGATGGTGGCATCGTCGGTGAGAACGCCGTCATCCCAAGCGCCATTCTTGTAGTTGGAGACGAAGCGCTTGTCGGTCTTGACGTAGCCGAAGCCAAGGCTGCTCCAGTCGATATTTTTCTTTTCCATGGGAAACACCTCTTATCTAAATCTTCTTGCCTCCCTCTCTGGGGGAGGTGGCAGCCCGGCGGGCTGACGGTGGGGGTGCTGCCGGAGTTATACCCCCCAGCAAGCTTTGCACCATTTTACCACCATGAAAGCCGCAGGTCAATAGGCTGGGACGAAAAAATGTTTCTTTCTGACGGACAGATGTTCCTGACATAAACGCACAAAAACATATGGCGAATTTTGTAAAATATGACTTGACTTTAGTAGTGTAAAGTGGTAAAGTTATCAAAACAAATAAGGCGAAAGGAAAGAATTTTCATGACAAAATTGCGACACCGTGACGAGGAATTGTTTTACGAAGCGGTCATGACCCTGCACTCTCAGGAGGATTGCAGACGCTTCTTTGAGGATATCTGCACCATAAAGGAATTGCAGGCCATTTCCCAGCGGATGCGGGTGGCCTGCCTGCTGGACAGCGGCAGCAACTACCTGGAGGTGTCGGAGACCACCGGGGCCAGCTCCGCCACCATCAGCCGGGTGAACCGGTGCTTAAACTACGGCAGCGGCTACCGGGAGGCCATCGACAATTTGAAAAAGGCGGGAAAGCTCAATGACGACGGATAAGATTTGGAGAAATGAGGAGCAGGCGGTGTTCGCCCTGCGGGGGCTGTACCAGCGCTACGGCTACGCTCCCTATAAAATGAGCCAATTTGAAGAATACGACCTGTATGTACGCAACAAGGACTTCCTGATTTCCGATAAAATCATTACCTTCTCCGGCGAGGGCGGCAAGCTGATGGCCCTCAAGCCGGATGTGACGCTCTCCATCGTGAAGAACGCACCGGAGGAACCCGGCGTGGTGCAGAAGGTCTACTACAGCGAGAACGTCTACCGGGACTACCGGGAGATCATGCAGGCGGGGCTGGAATGTGTCGGCGACCTGACGGAATACGACATCGCCGAGGCGGTGCTGCTGGCGGTGAAGAGTCTGGACATTCTGGGGGGCCGGTATGTGCTGGATATCTCCCACATGGGATTGCTCGCGGCGGTGCTGGAGCGCTGCGGCTTTGACGAAGGAAAACAGAAGCAGGCCATGGGATGCCTGCGGCAGAAGAATACCCATGACTTGAAGGAACTGTGCGGGGACAATGCGGATGCGTGGGAAACCTTGCAGGCCCTGTCCGCCTGCCGGGGCGGGGCGGAAGAATTGGAAGCCCTGACCCCTTACCTGACCGGAGAGCCGGAACGGGCGGCGGTGGAGGAGCTGAAAGCTCTGCTTGGCATTCTGGCGGAAAGCGGTTACGCAGATAAGGTGCGGCTGGATTTCTCCGTCAGCAATGACCTTGGCTACTACAGCGGCGTGGTGTTCCGGGGGTACTTAGAAGGAATCCCCGAAAGCGTCCTGTCTGGCGGTCAGTACGATAAACTGCCCCGGAAAATGGGCCGGAAAAGCCGTGCCATCGGCTTCGCGGTGTACGCTGACCTTTTGCAGGAACGGAACCGGGAGGGAAATCCCTTTGACGTGGACACCCTGATTCTCCACGACGGCACGGTGCCCCTCGCGGAACTGAATCGGGCGGCGGAAGCGGCGGCAAAGGACGGAAGTGTTCTGGTTGCCACAGCGGTTCCCAAGGGAAGAAGCTGGAAGAATCTGGTGACTTTAAAAGGAGGGGCGGCGAAATGACAGACTGGATCAACATCGCCCTTCCCAAAGGTCGGCTGGGCGAGAAAGCCTACGAAATGCTAAAACACAGCGGCTACGAATGCCCCGCCATCGAGGACCCGGGCAGAAAGCTCATCTTCGAGAACCCGGAAAAAGGTGTGCGCTACTTCTGGGTCAAGCCCTCGGACGTGGCGATTTATGTTGAGCGGGGGGCGGCAGACCTTGGCATCGTGGGCAAGGATATTCTGCTTGAATACGAGCCGGAGGTCTACGAGCTGCTGGATTTGAAAATGGGGAAATGCCGCATGGCCGTGGCGGGAAAGAAGGACTTCCGGGACCCGGTGGGAAAAACCTTGAAGGTCGCCACGAAATTTCCCAACATTACCCGGAATTTTTACGCGGGAAAGTGCCGGGATATCGACATCATCCACCTGAACGGCTCCATTGAGCTGGCTCCCATTCTGGGCCTGAGTCATGTGATTGTGGATATTGTGGAGACGGGCACAACCCTGAAAGAGAATAATCTGGCGGTGCAAGAGGAGATCGTGCCAATCAGCGCCCGGCTGATTGCCAATGTGTCCAGCTTCCAGTTTAAGGACGAAGCCATCAACGCCATTCGGGCAAGTTTGCAGAAGCAGGTGGAAAAAAATGATTAAGATTATGAAGTATGGGCAGGTGCCCAATTCGGAAATTTTCGCCCGGGTGACCCCGGTGGTGGACGTTGCGTCCATCGTTGCCGACATTCTTTCCGACGTGCGCAAAAACGGCGACAGGGCGGTGCTTGCCTACTGCGCAAAATTCGACAAGGCGGAGCTGGATACCCTGGAAGTATCCAAACAGGAAATTGACGAAGCGCTTTCCTTTGTTGAGCCGGAATTTTTGGAGATTCTGAAGGCGGCGGCGGCGAATATCCGGGCCTTCCACTCCCGGCAGGTGCGGAGCAACTTTGTGATAGCGGACAAACCTGGTATCGTGCTGGGCCAGAAGGTGACTCCCATCGAGAAGGTGGGCGTATACGTCCCCGGCGGCACGGCGGCCTACCCCTCCACCGTGCTGATGGACACCATCCCCGCGAAAATCGCTGGATGCCCCCAGATATTTATGGTGACCCCTCCCGGCAGGGACGGAAAAATCAATCCCGCCATTCTGGCGGCTGCCAGCATCGCTGGGGTGGACAGAATTTTCAAGGTGGGCGGCGCACAGGCCATCGCGGCTTTGGCCTACGGCACGGAATCCATCCCCAAAGTGGACAAAATCGTCGGCCCCGGCAACGCCTTCGTGGCGGAGGCAAAGAAGCAGGTATTCGGCATGGTGTCCATCGACATGATTGCCGGCCCCAGCGAGATTCTGGTAATTGCCGACGGAAAGAGCAATCCTGTTCACGTGGCGGCGGATCTGCTCAGTCAGGCCGAGCATGATAGGCTTGCCAGCGCGGTGCTGGTGACGGACAGTGAAGAATTGGCAGTTGCCGTGCGTGACGAATTGGAGCGTCAGCTGCCGAAGCTGCCCCGGGAGGAAATCGCCCGGGCATCCATTGAGAATAACGGCAAGATCATCGTTGCGGAAAATCTCATGGCGGGCATCGAAATTGCCAACGAAATCGCCCCGGAGCATCTGGAGCTGATGGTGGGCGACCCCTTCGCGTACCTGGACGCGGTGAAGAACGCCGGCTCCATCTTCATGGGCCGCAGCTGCCCGGAAGCGCTGGGCGACTACTTTGCCGGCCCCAACCATACCCTGCCTACCTCCGGCACGGCCCGGTTCTCCAGCCCCTTAAGTGTGGACGATTTTGTGAAAAAAAGCCAGTTTAGCTACTATACGGCGGACGCGCTGGCATCTGTCGCGGACAAAATCGCGGTCTTTGCGGAAAAGGAGGGCCTTCGCGCCCACGGGCGCAGCGTTACCATCCGGAAGGAGGGGGAGGTATGAGCCGCTTTCTGAACCAGCAGTACCAAAGCCTGGAGGCCTACACCCCCGGCGAGCAGCCCAGAGATCAGCAGTACATCAAGCTGAATACCAATGAATCTCCCTACCCCCCGGCCCCATCCGTGGTAGAAGCCATGACGGCAGAGCAGGTGGAGCTGCTGCGGCTGTACTCCGACCCCACGGCGAAAAATCTCAAGGAAAAACTGGCTGGGCTGTATGGGGTCAGCCCGGAAAACGTGTTTGTGTCCAACGGCTCTGACGAGGTGCTGAACTTTGCTTTCATGGCCTTCGGCGGCCAGGGCGCGGTGTTCCCGGATATCAGCTACGGTTTTTATGAAGTTTACGCAGAGCTTTACGGCATCAACGCCGAAAAAACCCCGCTGGAAGATGACTTTTCCGTGGATTACAAAAAATACTGCGGCAAGAACAAACTGGTGGTCATCGCCAATCCCAACGCCCCCACGGGCATGACCATCCCGGTGTGGCAGATCGAGGAAATTGTGAGGACCAATCCCGACGCGGTGGTGCTCATCGA
>JALFAD010000070.1 GCA_022772525.1 Clostridiales bacterium | reverse complement strand
GGGGAAGGTGGCACGGCGTAAGCCGTGACGGATGAGGGGTCTCCCGGAAGAAGAATTGGCCTGTTTTCCCCTCATCAGTCAGAAATCAAAGATTTCTGCCAGCTTCCCCCCAGGGGGAAGCTTAGTTAGCGAAAGCACAATATAGCTAATAAACAGCGCCGGGTAACGATACCGAGCCTGTACCCAATGGTGTATCGATACGCACCCAGCCTGCGCACGCATTAGCCGCCCGCCTTGCGGGCCACGCATTGGCTGGCCGCGCTGCGGGCCACGCATTAGCCGCCCGCCTTGCGGGCCACGCATTGGCTGGCCGCGCTGCGGTCACAGGCTGACCAGTCCCGCGTCCACCATTTTTTGCAGGCTCATGAGAATCCCCAGCTTGGCGCTGCACCAGGTCAGGCCGCCCTGAAAATACACGGCGTAGGGCGGGCGGATGGGGCCGTCGGCGGAAAGCTCGATGGAGCTGCCCTGCACAAAGGCGCCCGCCGCCATAATGACCTTGTCGCTGTAGCCGGGCATATCGCTGGGGTAGGGGGTGGCGAAGGAATCCACCGGGGCGGCGGCCTGAATGCCCTTGCAGAAGGCAATCATGCCTTCTTCGCTGCCCAGCTCCACCGCCTGAATGATGTCGTGGCGGCTTTCCGTGGCGTTTGGCACGCAGCGGAAGCCCAGCGGCTCATAGAGGTTGGCGGCAAAAACCGCGCCCTTTTCCGCGCTTGCCGTGACGGTGGGGGCCAGGAAGAAGCCCTGATACAGGCTGGTCATCAGCCCTAAGTTCGCGCCCACCTCTTTGCCCAGACCGGGGGCGGACAGCCGGTAGGCGCAGCGGTCCACGCATTCCCGGGTGCCGCAGATGTAGCCGCCGATGGGCGCAAGCCCGCCGCCGGGATTCTTGATGAGAGAGCCGACGGTCATATCCGCGCCCACGTCGGAGGGCTCCATGGTCTCCACGAACTCGCCGTAACAGTTGTCCACCATCACCAGCACGTCGGGCTTGATGCTCTTGCAGAAAGCAATCAGCTCGCCAATCTGGGAGGTGGAGAAGGTGGGTCGGGTGGCGTAGCCCTTGGAGCGCTGAATGGTGATGAGCTTTGTCTTGGGATTGATGGCCTTGCGGATGCCCTCGTAGTCAAAGCTGCCGTCCGGGAGCAGGTCAACCTGCCGGTAGACAACGCCGTATTCCGCCAGAGAGCAGGGGCTTTCCCGGATGCCGATGACCTCCTGCAAAGTGTCGTAGGGCAGGCCAACGGGAGAAAGCAGCTCGTCCCCGGGCAGAAGGTTGGCGCTGAGCGCCACGGTCAGCGCGTGGGTGCCGCAGGTAATCTGGGGCCGCACCAGCGCGGACTCCGTGTGGAACACGTCGGCATAGACCCGCTCCAGCGTGTCCCGTCCCAAATCGTCGTAGCCGTAGCCGGAGGTGGGCACGAAGCAGGCGGCGGACACCCTGTTTTTCTGCATGGCCCGCAGCACCTTGGCCTGATTGTACTCCGCCACCCGGTCAATGGCGGCGAAGCGGTCCTTGAGGCCTTCCAGCGCCTTTTCCCCGTAGGCGTACACGGCGGGAGAAATCCCCATGGTCTGATAGAGTTCCAGTAATTCTTCCATTTTTTAATCCTCGTTTTTGTCTCAAATTCTCATCCAAATTATAAAATGCGCGCTCTGTAAAGTCAAGGCGGCATCCCTATGAAAGCATGGCAAAAACAGACGAAAAAATTGTAAAAGGAGACAAAAACGCCCCTCTCACGGCCTGTGAGGGGGCGTTTCTGATGCCTACGCGGCCTGATCTGCCGCATGATCGACCTGCGGCGTTTCGGATGTTTCAGTGGTAGCTTCCGTTTCCTCGGAAGACGGAGTGGAAGGTTCAGAGGAAGACTCAGGCGGTGCGGTGGGCGTGGAAGGCTCGGAGGGCTGGGTGGGTGCGGAGGTCTCCGGCGTTTCCACCACGGCGTAAATGTAGTTCACAGGATTATAGTTGGAGGTGGCGATATAGTCGGAGGTGATTTTCTGGTCGGTGGTACGGTCGTAGCGGACGCTGTAGCTCTTGACCTGATAGCCTTCCCGGCCCTCCTGAATGGTATCGTCGTGGCGGATGCCCTCCGGGTTGTCGTAAGGGTACTGCCGGAACTCCGTCTCCGGCTTGATGGTTTTGGTAATCTCGGAACCAAGCATCCGGTAGTAGTCCCGCTGCTCCGTGCCGACAATGCTGACCCGGACATAGCCGCCGCTGAGCTGGGCGCTGATGCGCACCGGGTAGGAAAGGGAATTCTTGATGGTCAGATTGATAGCGGCGTCAAAGCCCTCCTTGACAAAGCTGGGCAGCTGCTCCAGATTGCTGCGGCTGCTGATGGTCAGGTCGGACAGCAGGGCGGCGCAGTACAGCGTGGAGGAGACCTGAGACACACCGCCGCCGACGGTTTCCTCCAGACCCATATCCTCGGAGGCGGATTTAAAGCCCCGGGAGGTGCTGAGATTGCCCACGGAATCCCGGAAATTAAGACCCTCGCCGGGATTCAGCACCCGTCCGTTGATGGCCTCGCAGGCAATCCGCAGATTGGACAGCCGGTTATCGCTGCCGGTGGCCCGGGTCTGATATTCGCCCAGCGTGTCGCCGAAGAAGCCGCTGGCATCGGCGATATCCGGCTCGATGTACTCCATGGGAATCCGGACCTCCTGCCCGAACTGGGCTGCATCCAGCAGCTTCTGGGCGGCTTCCTTGTCAAAGCCGTAGCCGTAGGAGCCGGGGGTGGTTTTCCCGGTTTTGGGGTCAACGGAAGCGTTGACCGGCTCCACATAGTATTCCTTGTAGATCTTTTCCAGATCGATGGGATCGGGATCCTTCAGCTCCTGCACATCCTTCACGGTGACGAGGAAAACACGCTGACTGTAGGCGTCCAGCACCTGATTGTAGACGGTGTCGGGGTCAAAGCCCACGCCGGGCTTGCCCAGAGTAATGACCAGCGTCTGGGTGGGAGCGTTTTTGTTAAACTTGTCGGCGGACAGCTCCGGCTCCGTGCCTTCCAGACCGTAGGTGGTCTGCACCAGCGTGCTGCCGGAATTTCCGGCCTTATCTACCAGAAATTTGCGGATGTTGTCGGTTTTCAGGTTTAAATAGGGGAGAATCGCAATATTGTGCGGTTCGGTTTTGGATGCCTTATACGCCGCGTCCCGTTCATTCTGGGTGCCGGTGCGTCCGTAGGCGTAGGCCTCCTCCACGGCGCCGCTGCAGTCAAAGGACGCGCCGGAGTCCTTGGGCGTGATTTTCAGCTGGGTGCCGGACAGGTCGATGACCATATCCTCGGTGGCATACACGTTCCCGATGGCATCCCCCAGCGCGGTGACGGCCTCTTTTTTGGTCATGCCGCCCACGTTCACATCACCGATGTAGACGTTGCTCAGAATCTTCTCGCCGTAGGGGTCCTTGGCGCTGCGGACGAACAGCAGAACCACGAACACAATGACCATCACCGACACGGCGCACAGGGCTGCCAGCACCAGCTTGGAGTTCTGATTGTAGAATTCCACAACCTCGTTCATCCACTGGGGCTTGTCGCCGGATTTGCCTGCCGGTTTTTCCCCCTCGGGGGAAAACTCGGGCTGCTCGGGAATGTAATCAAAGGACGAACCCACCTTGGCCTTGTGCTTCACCGGCTGACCCGTCACCTGACGGAAGGTTTCCTCAATCTGCCGGTCCTCTGCCTCGGCGGAAGGGGCGGCCTCCGGAGAAGCGAACAGTTCCGGGAAGGCGTCCTCCGTGGGAAACGCCTCCTCCGCTGGAACCGAATTTGGAATGGAAATATCGGGCACATCCTCATCGGTGGGCAGGGGCTGGGCCGCCCGGGCCATGTCCTCCGCCGTCACCTTGTGCTCGTAGGTTTTGTGAGACTGTTTCCGGGTCAGGTCCCGGTAGGCCTTTTCAATTTCCCGTTCCTCCTCCCGGTGAGGACGGGGGTTGGAAAATTTACCCTGTGACATCGTGAAATTCCTCCTTTTTGAGGGATAATTTGCAATATTATAACATATCTTTTCGGAAAAGCAACAAGCGTAACAATTTATTAAGAAATGCCAAGGCTTTGCGCGGATATATTGGAATTTGTCGCATCAAAGCCTTCCCCTTTGGGGAAGGTGCCCCCGCAGGGGGCGGAAGAGGGCAGTACCATTTTGGATTCACAACCACATTTCGGCGAAACGGAAGGGGCCTCTTCCGACCTCGCTAACGCTCGGCCACCTTCCCCGAAGGGGAAGGCTTTGGTTCGCCAAATTCCAAATTATCGATACTTACGAATGGCAGCAGCTGCGGTAGCGGTCAATAAACACCTTACTCTGCTTCAGGCTGTCCACTCCGGAAGCGAGTTTCAAACGTAGCGTCGGCTCCTTGGCGCTGGCAAGGAAGGTGACCCGGGTCTTGTAGTCCGGGTCGGCACACAATGCGCTCACGGCCTCGAAGTTGAGGTTTACAAGGGTAAACAGCACGTCGCCGGCCTTCTGCTTGATGTCCTTGATGCCGGTTTCCCGGGCCTTGGCCCGGAGCAGGGCAATGTCGATGAGGTTCAGCACCCCTCTGGGCGGCTCGCCGTAGCGGTCCACGATTTCGTCCAGCAGGTCGTCGGCATCCTCCTGTGTCCGAATGGCTGCCATCCTGCGGTACAGGTCCATCCGCTCCTCGCCCCGGGTCACGTATTCCTTATCCACGTTGGCGGTGACGTTCAGGTCGGCTGTGCAGTCGGGGGCCTTGGGGGCCGCGCCCTGTTCCTCCAGAACCGCCTCGTCCAGCAGCTTCAGGTACATATCATAGCCCACGCTCATCATGTGCCCGGACTGCTCCGCACCCAGCAGATTGCCCGCGCCCCGAATTTCCAGATCCCGCATGGCGATTTTGAAGCCGGAGCCGAACTCCGCGAAGTCCCGCACGGCGGACAGCCGCTTTTCCGCGACCTCTGTCAGATTTTTGTCGGGCCGGTAGGTGAAGTAGGCGTAGGCGTGGCGGGTGGAACGGCCTACCCGGCCCCGGAGCTGGTGGAGCTGGCTCAGGCCGAACCGGTCGGCGTTCTCAATAATCAAAGTGTTGGCGTTGGGAATGTCCAGACCAGTTTCGATGATGGTGGTGCACACCAGCACCTGAATGTCGCCTTCCGTCATGGCCTGCATCACGTCGCTCAGGGCATCTTCTCCCATCTGTCCGTGAGCCACGCCCACCCGCAGGCCGGGAATCCGCCGCTGGAGGGCACTGGCACACTGGTCGATGGTTTCCGTCCGGTTGTGGAGATAGTACACCTGCCCGCCCCGCTCCACCTCCCGGCGGATGGCATCGTCGATGACGGCGTTGTTGTGCTCCATGACGAAGGTCTGCACCGGGTAGCGGTCAGCCGGGGGCTCCTCGATGGTGGACATATCCCGAATGCCGGACAGAGCCATGTTCAGCGTCCGGGGGATGGGCGTTGCGGACAGGGTCAGCACGTCCACGCCCTTGGACATTTCCTTCAGGCGCTCCTTGTGGCTGACGCCGAACCGCTGCTCCTCGTCGATAACCAGCAGCCCCAAATCCTTGAACTGCACGCTTTTTTGCAGCAGCTTGTGGGTGCCGATGATCACATCCACACTGCCCGCCGCCAGATTGCGCAGGGTCTGCTGCTGCTGTTTCGGAGTGCGGAAGCGGCTGAGCACGTCAATGTTCACCGGGAAGCCCCGGAACCGGGCCATGGCGGTGGTGTAGTGCTGCTGGGCCAGCACCGTGGTGGGCACTAAGATTGCCACCTGCTTGCCGTCCATGACGGCCTTCATCACCGCCCGGAGGGCCACCTCCGTCTTGCCGAAGCCCACGTCGCCGCAGAGCAGCCGGTCCATGGGGGTGGGGGATTCCATATCCCGCTTGATGTCATCGATGCAGCGCAGCTGGTCGTCGGTTTCGGGGTAGGGGAAGTTGTCCTCAAACTCCTTCTGCCAGGGCGAGTCCGCCGCGAAGGCATAGCCGGGCTGCCGCTTCCGGGCGGCGTAGAGCTGAATCAGCTCTCCCGCCATATCCTTGGCGGCCTTTCGGGCCTTGGCCTTGGTCTTTTGCCAGGCATCGGAGCCGATTTTGTTCAGCCGTACGTTGGCGTCCTCGCCGCCGCCTCCAATGTACTTGCTGACCAAATCCAGCTGGGTGGCGGGGACGTAGAGGGTGTCGCTGCCCTGATAGGCGATTTTGATATAGTCCTTGACGGCGCCGTCCACCTTGATCTGCTCCATGCAGACAAACCGTCCGATGCCGTAGTTTTCGTGCACCACCAGATCGCCGGGGGTCAGGTCGGTAAAGGCGTTCAGCTTCTGCCGGTTGGTGGAGCCGGTTTTCTTCGGGGCCTTTCGCCGCTTCGGCTCGCCCCGGGCGATGAGCTGGCCCTCGGTGAGGATTGCCAGCCGGTTCATGGGGTATTCCATTCCGTAGGGCAGGCTGCCCTCGGTCAGCAGAATCTGCCCCGGCTTGGGCAGGGTGGTGAGGGGAATGCAGAGAAAGGAGGACAGGTTCTTGCCGCTCAGCATCTCCTGCAAAATCTCCGCCCTCCGGCGGGTGCCGCAGAGCACCAGAGCGCCGAATTCCTGCTTCTGGTAGTGGGCAAGATCGGAAGCGGCGGTGTCCAGATTGCCGCCGTAGCCGGGCAGCTGCTTGGCGGTCATGGGCAGCAGCACCTTGGGCGGGCACTCCTCCGGGTAGGCGGAGCCGCCGAAGGCGTCAAAATACAGCACCGTCCGGCCCCGTAACCCGGCGCAGAAGTCCTCCCACTGACACACATAGTCGCATAGCTCCCCGGCAACCAAACCGGCTTGCAGCATGGAATCCAGCTGCATTCCCATTTCGTCGCAGCGGGTGCGGGCGGCTCGTTTCAGGTTCGCCTGATCGCAGAGCACCACAATGGCACCTTCCGGAATATAGTCCGCCGCCGTGGTCATTTCGGGGTAGATGAGGGCCATATAGCGGTCAGAGGCGGGATTGTGGAGGTCATTTTCGTACTTCTCCAAATCCCGGCTCAGGGTGGCGATCAGGGCCTCGTTGGGATTCTTCCGCCGCTTCTGCCGGGAAATCAGATTGGCGATATCCTTGCACAGACCGGCGATACCCTTGGGGTGCAGGCCCGGCTGGGTCTCGCCCACGGGCAGAATGGTGATTTTTTCGATATTTTCGTTGCGCCGCTGGGTCTGGGGGTCAAAATACCCCATGGTGTCCAGCTCGTCGCCGAAGAATTCCGCCCGGATGGGCTGGTCGGCGGCAGGGGAGAATACATCCAGAATGCCGCCGCGAAGAGCGAACTGTCCGGGGCCTTCTACCATGCCGCAGCGGCTGTACCCGGCGGACACCAGACGATCCGTCAGGCCGTCGAGGGGATAATCCTTTCCCACCTCCAGCGAAAAGGCGGCGCTTTTCAGCACCTCGGGGGGTATGGTGCGAAGGCTCAGGGCCTCCCAGCTCATGATTTGCAGGCGGGTACGGCCCATGGCAAGGTCATACAGCTGCCGCAGCCGCTTCTGCTCCCATGCCCGGGACACCACGGCGGCGTCGTACAGCGTCAGCTCCCGCCCGGGCAGAATCGGCGCGGTTTCGCCGAGAAAGCATTTCAGTTCTTCCTGCAGCCGCCGAGCCGCCATATCGTCCTGACACAGCAGCACCATGGGCCGGTCGGTGTCGTGATACAGGCCCGCCAGAATATGGCTGCGGTTGATCTGACCGATGCCGGTGACCGCCGCGCTCTGCCCCTCTGCCATGGAGGACAGCAGCGTATTGTATTCCGACATGGATTTTAGCATGGAAAGCAATTGCTCCATAAAATCACCTCATTTTTCACAACGTGGCAACGCGGAAAGAGAGATTTTTCCCCTCTTTCCGTGCATTCGACAGTATTCTCATTTTTAAGGATGGGAGCCGTTATAGCGGTTGGCGGCCTCCGGCACCCCGTGGTCGATGATGGCGAGGGCGGCGTCAGCGGCGTTTGGCAGGGACACAGCCAGCGCCTTTTCGTCCTGTGCCGAGAAGGACGACAGCACCCAGTCGGCAAGGTCGTATTCCGGGGTGGGCTTGGCCCCGACGCCGATCTTCACCCGGGGGAACTCCTGACTGCCCAGCTCCCCAATGATGGACTTGATGCCGTTGTGGCCTCCGGCGGAACCGCTGGCCCGCACCCGCAGCCGTCCCGGCTCCAGAGAGATATCGTCAAACATGACAATGATATTCTGGGGCGGGATTTTGTAGAAGGCGGAAAGCTGTAAAACCGACCGCCCAGACAGGTTCATATAGGTCTGGGGCTTCAAAAGGAACAGCTTTACACCGTTGTAGCTGGCCTGGGTGTACAGCCCCTGAAATTTCAGCTTATCGACCTTGACGCCCAGCTTCTGGGCCAAAATGTCCAGCGCCCGGAAGCCGCAGTTGTGGCGGGAGCGCTCGTATTCTTTTCCGGGATTGCCAAGGCCCACAATGAGCCAGCTTTCGGGATTGTTTTTCTGAAACACTGGGTGTCCTCCTGTGTGAGATAACTGGTTGAGGAAAGAAGAATTTAGAAGACCAAAGCCTCCCCTATCAGGGGAGGTGGCCGAGCATAAGCGAGGTCGGAAGGGTGCACCCCTCAGTCAGCCAGTGCTGACAGCTCCCCTCAAGGGGAGCCTTGCGTAACGCCACTAAAGAACAACTTTATCTATTATACCACGAAAAGTCGGGAAAGCGCAATATCCATTTGGAACAAAAAACCGCATGGAAAGCACGGGCTTTCTGCCATTAAAACGAAATTTTGTTTGAAAAACATCTTGAGTGTTTGCGTATTTTGTGGTATACTAGACAGAACGAATTTATGAGTCGAGGAGCAGACTATGAACGATACCATTCGGATTCAGGGCGCCAGAGAAAACAACCTGAAAAATGTGAATCTCACCATCCCCAGAGACAAGCTGGTGGTGTTTACCGGCCTGTCCGGTTCCGGCAAGTCCAGCCTTGCCTTTGATACGATTTACGCCGAGGGCCAGCGGCGGTATGTGGAGAGCCTCAGCTCCTACGCCCGCCAGTTCCTGGGGCAGATGGACAAGCCCGACGTGGACGCCATCGACGGCCTGTCTCCCGCCATCTCCATCGACCAGAAAACCACATCAAAGAACCCCCGCTCCACCGTGGGCACTGTGACGGAAATCTATGACTATCTCCGGCTTCTGTGGGCCAGAGTGGGCGTGCCCCACTGTCCCAAGTGCGGCAAGGAGATTCGCCGCCAGACCATCGACCAGATCGTTGACCGGGTGGAGGCCCTGGGGGAGGGCACCCGGTTTCTGGTGCTGTCTCCCATTATTCGCGGGAAAAAGGGCGAGCATAAGAAGGTTTTCGAGGATGCCAAAAAGTCCGGCTTCGCCCGGGTTCGGGTGGACGGCATTCAGTACGATCTGACGGAGGAAATTGCCTGCGAGAAGAACAAAAAGCACACCATCGAGCTGGTGGTGGACCGGCTTGTATTAAAGGAAGGCCTGCGCCGCCGGCTGACGGACTCTATCGAGACGGCCTGCTCCCATTCCGGCGGGCTTGTCACCATCGAGCTGCCCAAAACCGGAGAGGAGCTGAGCTTTTCCCAGAACTACGCCTGCGAGGACTGCGGCGTGAGTCTGACCGAGCTGGAGCCCAGAATGTTCTCCTTCAACAACCCCAGCGGCGCCTGTCCAAGCTGTATGGGTCTGGGATTCCAGCTGGTGGCGGACGAGGATCTGGTGATTCCCGACAAGGACAAGTCCATTCTGGACGGTGCCATTCAGGCCAGCGGCTGGTCCAGCGCCCGGACGGACTCCATTTTCCGGATGTATTTTGAAGCCCTCGCGCAAAAGTACCATTTTTCTCTGACGGTTCCCGTAAAGGAACTGCCCCGGGAGGTTATGGATATCATTCTCTACGGCACCAAGGGCGAAAAGCTGCGCATGACCTATAACCGGGGCAACGGCATGGGCGTGCTGGAGCAGCCCTTTGAGGGCATCCTCAACAACATCTCCCGCCGGTTTCGGGAGACCCAGTCCGACGCGGCCCGGAAGGATCTGGAGGAGTGCATGTCCAGCGCCCCCTGCCCCCAGTGCGGCGGCGACCGGCTTTCCGAAATTGCCCGGGCGGTGACCGTGGGCGGCATCGGCATTATGGACTTCTGCCGCATGAGCATCCGGGACGAGCTGGAATTTATGAAAAACCTCCGCCTTGAGGGCAATATGGCGGTGATTGCCGAGCAGATTGTGAAGGAAATCCGCTCCCGGCTGCAATTTCTGTCGGACGTGGGCCTGAGCTATCTGACCCTGTCCCGGGCCTCCGGCACCCTGTCCGGCGGCGAGAGCCAGCGCATCCGGCTGGCGACCCAGATCGGCTCCTCTCTCATGGGGGTGCTGTACATTCTGGACGAGCCGTCCATCGGCCTGCACCAGCGGGACAACGACAAATTGCTGGGAACCCTCAAGCACCTGCGGGATCTCGGCAACACCCTGATCGTGGTGGAGCATGACGAGGACACCATGCGGGCGGCGGACTTCATCGTGGACGTAGGCCCCGGCGCGGGCAGCCACGGCGGCGAAATTGTGGCGGCGGGCACGGTGGACGAAATTATTGCCAATCCCCGCTCCATTACGGGCCAATATCTGTCCGGGGCGAAGAAGATTCCCGTACCCGCTACCCGCCGGAAGGGCAGCGGAAAATTCTTAAAAATCTGCGGGGCCACGGAAAACAACCTGAAAAATGTGGATGTGGAGATTCCTCTGGGGACCCTCACCTGCGTCACCGGCGTGTCCGGTTCCGGCAAATCCAGTCTCGTCAACGAGGTCTTGAATAAGACCCTGCTGGGAAAACTGAACCACGCCCGCACCCGTCCCGGGGCCTGCCGCTGTGTGGAGGGCATCGAAAACTTAGACAAGGTCATCGATATCGACCAAAGCCCCATCGGCAGAACCCCCCGCTCCAACCCGGCAACCTACACCGGCCTGTTCAACGACATCCGGGATCTGTTCGCCTCCACGAACGACGCCAAAATCCGCGGCTACGGCCCGGGCCGGTTCAGCTTCAACGTCAAGGGCGGACGGTGCGAGGCCTGCTCCGGCGACGGTCTTGTGAAGATTGAGATGCACTTCCTGGCGGACGTGTACGTCCCCTGCGAGGTCTGCCACGGCGCACGGTACAACCGGGAGACGCTGGAAGTTCAGTATAAGGGCAAAAATATCGCACAGGTTCTGGACATGACCGCCGAGGAAGCGGTGGATTTCTTTGAGAATCTGCCGAAAATCCGCAGAAAAGCCCAGACTTTGGTGGAGGTTGGCCTTGGCTATGTAAAGCTGGGCCAGTCCAGCACCACCCTGTCCGGCGGCGAAGCCCAGCGGGTGAAGCTGGCGACGGAATTGGCGAGAGTCGCCACCGGCAAGACCATTTATATTCTGGACGAGCCTACCACAGGTCTCCACTCGGCGGACGTGCACAAGCTCATCGAGGTGCTGCAAAAACTGGTGGACGCGGGAAACACCGTTCTGGTCATCGAGCACAATCTGGACGTGATTAAGACCGCCGACCATATCATAGACCTTGGCCCCGAGGGCGGCGACGGCGGCGGCTATATCGTGGCCACCGGCACCCCGGAGGAAGTGGCAAAGGTGGAGGAAAGCTATACGGGGCAATATTTGAAGAAGTATCTTGAGATAGTTGACAATTGACAGTTGGCAGTTGACAGTTGACAGTTGACAATGACGGTGTCCCTTCGGGACGAATTGAAAATTCCCGACCCCAATCGGGCCGGGAAGGGTTTCAGGTTTCTTTCTTGTACAAATCGGCAGGCAGACAGTCCGACAGCTCCACCAGCGTATGATCCTGTTCGCCGGCGTAATCTACCCGCAGGACTGGGGAGCGCAGCATGCCGGAGGTATTCTGCCGGATTGCCATGGTCATGGTGACCCGTGCCCCGCTGCCGTCCGGCTGGTCGATCAGAACGGCTCCGCCATGACAGGCAGCGGCGGTGCGTACCAGCACCATGCCAAGCCCCAGTCCATACCGGCCTTCCTCAATGCAGGGCTGGCGCAGATAGCGATTGAACACGCTGCCCAGCAGATTCTGGGCGAAGCCGGGGCCGTTATCCCGTATGCTGAAACGGAGCATTTTGCCGCTTCTTGTCAGACTGACATCGACACTTCCGCCGGACGGCGAAAACTTCAGAGCATTGGAAATGAGATTCAGCACTGCCCGTTCCAGCTGCTCCCGGTCAGCAAGGCACCATACCGGCTGTTCCAGTCCCTGATAACGGATCGTCACACCGGCGGCCTCAGCGAGGATGGCGGCTTTTTCCAAAACCTCCGAGAGCAGAGCGTTTATTTCTGTTGTTTCCTGCTGGGCGGCAGAAGGTCTACGTCCGGCGTCGGACATATTGCCGAGGATGCGCAGCAGCTGGTGGATGCCCCGATTCAGGAGTGCCAGCTGTACGTCCTCTCCCTGCAGAGCATCGGCGCTTGCGGTAATCGCTGCCAGCGGCCCCCGAAGCTCCCGAGCGGCAAGACTCAGCGCCTGCAGCGCACTGTCACACTCCTGAGTATCCAGAAGAAAGACATCCATGCCATTCTGCTTGACAATACTGGCCCCGATGGCAGTTTGCGTTAATCTCAGCCGAAGGTAAAGACAACCGCCCTGAAAAGAGGCGTATTCTTCGAGGCCGGAATCAATAAGAGGACGGATATCCATACCCGGGCACAGCAGGAGACCCTCCGCGGCGGCGTTTAGCTGTACAATTTTGAAGTTTTCTACATAAAAACCGGGCTGAACCATCAGGTCAAGCAAGTCCGGCGCACCTTTCAGTTCTTCCATGATGCCCTCCCAACCCACCAATAGTTTGCGCAAAAATGACGGAAACTTACCCGGCGAGTTTCGACGTTATGATTATTCTAGCGGGAATCGATAAAAATAGCAAGGGGAATTTTTATGGCCAATCCATCGCTGCACAAAGGACACCGCCAGCGGCTGAAAGCGAGGTTTCAGGAGTCGGGTCTGGACTCCTTTACGGACGTACAGGCCCTGGAACTGCTGCTTTTCTATGCCATCCCACAGAAGGATACCAACCCCATTGCCCACGCCTTGCTGAACCGATTCGGAAGCCTGTCGCGGGTTTTGGACGCGGATGTCGAGGAACTCAAAAAGGTACCGAACATCAGCGACCATGCGGCAACCCTGCTGCGGCTGGTCACGGAGCTGGGCCGGTTCTATCAGGTGGACAGTGCCCAGCGCACGCAGGTGCTTACTTCATTAGATGCCTGCGGTGCCTATCTGGTGCCTCGGTTTTTTGGCCGCAAGGTGGAAACGGTGTTCCTTTTGTGCCTGGATGCCAAGTGCAAGGTGCTCTGCTGCCGGGAGATCGGTGAGGGCAGCGTGAATGCCGCCAGCATCTCCGTTCGGAAGGTGGTGGAGACGGCCCTCAGCACGGGCGCCACCTCCGTGGTGCTGGCCCACAATCACCCCAGCGGCGTGGCCCTGCCGTCCGCGGACGATGTGCAGACCACCCGCCGTATCGCCGCGGCCTTAAGCGCGGTGGAGGTAAAGCTCATTGACCATATCGTGGTGGCGGAGGGGGATTTCATCTCCATGACCCAGTCCGGCTATCGCTTTGACGAATATCTGCTGCCGTAAAGGAGGCTTCCCATGGATCATTTCAAACTGGTATCGGATTATAAGCCCTCCGGCGACCAGCCGGAAGCCATCGAGGCGCTGGTAAACGGTGTCAACTGGGGTCTCCACGAGCAGACCCTGCTGGGCGTCACCGGTTCCGGCAAGACCTTCACCATGGCATCGGTCATCGAGAAGCTGAACCGGCCCACCCTGGTGCTGGCCCATAATAAGACGCTGGCAGCCCAGCTTTGCAGCGAATTTCGGGAGTTTTTCCCGGAAAACGCCGTGGAATACTTCATTTCCTACTACGATTACTACCAGCCCGAGGCCTATATCGCCCACACGGACACCTATATCGAAAAGGACTCCTCCGTCAACGAGGAGATCGACCGGCTGCGCCACAGCGCCACCTCGGCCCTGTTCGAGCGGCGGGACGTGATTGTGGTCAGCTCGGTGAGCTGCCTGTACGGTTTGGGCGACCCCATCGACTATAAGAGCATGGTGATTTCTCTGCGGGTGGGGCAGGAGTACCCCCTGGACGAGGTGCTGAAAAAGCTGACGGAAATCCGCTACGAACGAAACGATTTGGACTTCTCCCGAAACAAGTTCCGACTGCGGGGGGATACGCTGGAAATCTATCCCGCCTACTGGTCGGGCCGGGCCATCCGGGTGGAGTTTTTCGGAGACGAAATCGACCGCATCAGCGAGATCAACGCGGTCTCCGGCATCGCCGAGCGGTATGTGGAGCATGTGGCGATTTGTCCCGCCAGCCACTATGTTGCTTCCAAGGAGAAGCTCCATCGGGCCATGCTGGAAATCCAGCGGGAATGCGACGAGCAGGTGGCGTATTTTCGTGCCCACGACAAGCTGATTGAGGCCCAGCGGATTGCCCAGCGGACGGCCTATGACCTGGAAATGCTGACGGAAATCGGCTTTTGCAGCGGCATTGAGAACTATTCCCGGGTCATTCAGGGCCGTGCTCCCGGCACGCCGCCCACCACATTACTCGACTATTTCCCCAAGGATTTCCTCATGTTCATCGACGAGAGCCATGTGACCCTGCCCCAGTGCCGGGCCATGTACGCCGGGGACCGCAGCCGCAAGGACGCGCTGGTGAACTACGGCTTCCGGCTGCCCTCGGCCTACGACAACCGCCCCCTGAACTTTACCGAGTTCGAGCAGAAAATCAATCAGGTGATTTACGTCTCCGCCACCCCGGCGGAGTATGAAAAAACCCGCTCCGGTCAGATTGTGGAGCAGGTGATCCGCCCCACGGGCCTATTGGACCCGGAGGTGGAGGTGCGGCCCATCGAGGGGCAGATCGACGACCTGATCGGCGAAATCAACGCCCGTTCCGCCCGAAACGAACGGGTGCTGGTGACCACCCTGACGAAAAAAATGGCGGAGGATTTGACGGTCTACCTCCAAAAAGCGGGCATCAAGGTGCGCTATATGCACTCGGACATCGGGGCCATGGAGCGGATGGAGATTATTCGCGATCTGCGGATGGCGAAATTCGACGTGCTCATCGGCATCAACCTGCTCCGGGAGGGCCTTGACCTGCCGGAGGTCAGTCTGGTAGCCATTCTGGACGCGGACAAGGAGGGCTTCCTGCGCAGCGAGACCAGCCTGATTCAGACCATCGGCCGTGCCGCCCGAAACGCCGACGGCAAGGTTATTCTCTATGCCGACACCGTGACCCCCTCCATGCGCACTGCCATGGACGAAACCGCCCGGCGGCGGGAAATTCAGGACGCCTACAACAAGGCCCACGGCATCGTGCCCAAGACGGTGATCAAATCCGTCCGGGATTTGATTGAGATTTCTTCGCCCACTGCAGAGCGGAAGGGCCGCAACGGCGTGAAGATGACCAAGGCGGAGAAGGAGAAGGAAATCGCCCGTCTGGAAAAGCAGATGAAGGAAGCGGCAAAGATGATGGAGTACGAGTACGCCGCCGTGCTTCGCGACCAGATCATCGAGCTGCGGGGGAACGGAACATAAGCAGAATTTAGCGCACGAATGCCTCCCCTATCAGGGGAGGTGGCCCAGCGTAAGCCGGGTCGGAGGGGTGCACCCCTCAGTCAGCTTGCGCTGACAGCTCCCCTCAAGGGGAGCCGTGTAAAGCCGCTAAAGGACAATTTACCTGCGTGCGCTTGATAAGCATGAAATATAAAAAGCTGCCGAAAAAACGGCAGCTTTTTTCTATTTCCCAATATACTGAAATCTCGGCCCATGGTAGCCGTCCCGGTCTACGGTTTCCGTCCACATGACGGCAGGGCGCACCCACAGGCCGTGTTCGCCGTACAGAGCCCGGTACACCACCATTTCTTCCATAGTCTCCGAGTGGTGGGCAATTCCTATCACTTCATAGTAATTACCCTTAAAATGCCGGTACTTTCCGGGCTTGATGTCCATAGAATTACCTCCAAAAGAAACGCGCCAGAGAATTCTCCCCGGCGCGTTATTTTATTAGCCGGTAGGCACGCTGCCGCGGGTGGACAGCTCCAGCACCGCATTGGTGTCGAACAGCCCCGCGAACATACTGGACTTATGCTGCATGTTCTCGCCGGTGACCATCAGACGGTTCTGACGGACGTAGGTGTCGTTGACCTCGGTGTAGGGCGTGGCGTCATTGGAGATGAAGTAACGGAAGCCGCTGGTGTACAGCACCTGGAAGGCGCTGCTGTTAGCGCCGTACTCCGTCAGACGGCTGGCACGGGCAAACACGAAGGTATCCACCGGGCCGATGACATTGACTACCTGAGAAGTCCAGCTCTGCATATCCGCCTGAATCTGGGCAACGCTGAGCTTGCCGTAGGCATCGTTCTTATAGGTGAAGCAGGCGATGGTGTAACCCTTGTCCCGCAGGGCGCCCGCAATGGCCTTGGCCCCGGCGACCTGCTCATCGTAATACTGCTGGCTGACGGTGCTGATGTAGGAGGTGTTGCAGCGGTAGCCGAACACGCCCTCATGACCGGTGACAGCCAGAACCGCCCGAGCGCCCTGATAGCAGAAGTCGGGGTGCTGGGAAATAAAGTCCTCCAGAATGGGCACAAAGTCGTAATTGCCCACCAGCGTCTGCCCGTTGGTATCGATGTACTCGGCCTTGATATCGCCGTTGCCGTCCACCACCAACTTGTTGGCAAAGCCGTCGCCCTTGGCATCCGCCTTGCCGTCGCCGTCGCCGTCCACCATATAGGCAAAATAGTTGACCATGGTTTCCGTGAGCATCACAGGCTTTTTGCCCTCAGGCAGCAGGATGGGCTTGACCATAAACTTCTCGTTGCCGTCCAGATCGGTGTTGGCGGCGATGAAGCTGTTAAAGTCCACCAGAACGTAGCCATTGGTGTACAGCTGGTTCAGAATCTTGGAGAATTCGCCGGTGGTGACGAAGTTTCTATTGTAGCTGCCGCCCAGCTCCGTGTCCTGCTTGGCCCGGGCCATGTCCTCAATCAGGACATGGAAGCTCAGGTTGGGAATCAGAGTGGGGTCCTTGTACTCCACAAGGGAGTTCTTGGCATTCTCATATTCGGCCCGCTTGGCGGCAACCTCCGGGTGCTGGGTCAGGTCGCCGATGGATTCCAGCTTTTCGATGGCATCGTCGTAGTTATACCCAGCAGCCAGCGCCTCGGCCTCCGCCAAGATCTGCTCTCCCTGGGCGGCCTGCAGCTCTGCCTGAGAGATGGAGGCATCCAGCTGGCTCTGCTGGTTCTGCTTGTCAATCTGGCGGCGTTCAATCACATTGGACAGGGAACCGATGACGAAGGTCAGCACCAGAATCAGGCACACGCAGACGAGCAGCGGAGGCAGGTAGACCTCCTTGAAAATCTGGGAGCGGCTCTTTCTCCTGCGGCGGCGGGGATTGTCGGGGTCAACCGGCTCCTCCCGCTGCTCCTTGTGGAGCAGGGGGCCAAAGTACAGGTCAAAGAACCGGGTGAAAATATTGGGGGTCTTCAGCTTTGGAAGCTTTGGCAGCTTGATGGGCGGCTTCTTCTCCCGGCGGGGCTTCTGCTCCACGTCGGCTTCTTCCTCATATTCCCCGTCGTATTCGGCGGGGGCTTCTTCGTCGTACTCCGGCTGACCGTCGTAGGCTTCCGCCTCATCGTACTGACCGGGGACTTCTTCGGCAGACTCCTGGGGGACCTCCTCGCCCTGCCAGTCGTCTTCCTCAGGCTCCTGCCACTGCTGGTCAGGCTGAGACTCCTCCCCGGCACCCATATTTAAAAATGCGTCCAGATTGCCGTCCAGATCAAAGTCGTCGCCGTCGGCGGACAGACCCAAATCTTCATCGGTAAACGCGCCGGTATCTGCCGTATCATCATACGCCTCATCGCCCGCTTTGGACTTGGCGTCAAAGCCGTAAGCCTCATCGAAATCAAAATCGATGTCAAAATCTTTCTTCGCCATAGGTGCATCCCTACCTTCATGGTATAGTCACTCATATTCTACCATCGACACCCGAAAAAAGCAAGAACATTTGGCACAATTGTAAAAAAAACCAGTCCTGCCCGGCACAGCCCCGGCTGCTGTCCTTGCAAACCGGGGGAAACTGTGTTATGATGCAGAAAAATGCCGGCTTTGCCGGAACAGGAGAGACGAAGCATGGAAAAAATAACCAGTTTTACCATTGACCATTGTAGGCTTCAGCCGGGGCTGTATGTGTCCCGGAAGGACCGGGTGGGGGCGGAAACCGTCACCACCTTTGACCTGCGGCTGACCAAGCCCAACGACGAGCCTGTTATGAACACCGCCGAGGTGCACACCATTGAGCATCTGGGGGCCACCTATCTGCGAAACGAGCCGAATTGGAAGGACAAGGTGCTCTATTTCGGCCCCATGGGCTGCCGGACGGGGTTTTACCTGCTGCTGGCAGGGAACTACGAATCCGAAGATATTGTGCCGCTGGTTCTTAGCTGCTTCCGGTTCATCCGGGACTACCGGGGGGAGGTTCCCGGCGCCAGCGCCAGAGACTGCGGAAATTATCTGGACATGAACCTGCCCATGGCAAACTACTGGGGCGGAAGATACGCCGCGCTGCTGGAAAACATCGACGAAACCCGGCTGATTTACCCGGAATAAGGAGAGAAATATGACAAAACTCGGCATTATCGGTGCCATGCAGGTGGAAGTGGAAATCCTGCTGGGCCAGATGGAAAAGAAAACAGCCCGCACGGTGGCGGGCAGCGAATTTTATGAGGGCACGCTGGAAGGCGTGAGCGTTGTGGTGGTGCAGTGCGGCGTGGGCAAGGTCAACGCGGCCCTGTGCGCCCAGATTTTGCGGGACTGCTTCGGCGTGACCCACCTTGTGAACACGGGCATTGCCGGTTCCCTCAGCGCGGCGCTGGACATCGGCGATCTAGTGGTGAGTCAGGACGCCATGTACCACGACTTTGACTGCGTGCATTTCGGCTACCCCTACGGACGGGTGCCCGGCATGGACGTGACAGCCTTCCCGGCGGACGAAACCATGGCGCGGTTTGCCTTTGCCGCAGCGGAGGCTGTGAATCCCGGGCATACCCGCATGGGCCGTATTGCCAGCGGCGACAAATTCGTGGCGGAAAAGGACGTGAAGGACGCCATCATCGCCGCCACCGGGGGCCTGTGTACGGAGATGGAGGGCGCGGCGATTGCCCAGACGGCCTACCGCAACGGCGTGCCCTTTGTGATACTCCGGGCCATCTCCGACAAGGCCGACGACAGCGCCCAGATGGACTATCCCACCTTTGAGCGCATCGCCGCCCACCGCTGCGCCGAGGTCACAAGGCTTCTGGCAAAACATCTGGCAGAAAGGGAAGAGTGAAGCGTGGAGAGTGAAGGGCGGAGAGTGAAGATGCGATACCGCAGCGCCACACTCCAAACTTCACGCTTCACTCTTACCCTGCCCCTCCCAGAAGGGCTCGGGCTTGGTGCAGTTCTGGCAGTTGCCCCCGCAGTTCCGGGGCTTATACTGCAATTCCTGACTCTTGACGCTCACTGTGGTGCAGGCGGGGATGGAGTGGGTGATGAACACGTTGGAGCCGATGACGCAGTCCCGCCCGATGACGGTGCCGCCGCCTAAAATGGACGCGCCGGCGTAGATGGTCACATTGTCCTCAATGGTGGGGTGCCGCTTTTTGCCCCGCAGGCTCTGCCCGCCCCGGGTGGTGAGCGCGCCCAGCGTCACGCCCTGATAGACCTTCACATGGTCGCCGATGACGGTGGTCTCGCCCACCACGATGCCGGTGCCGTGGTCAATGAAGAAGTAGCTGCCGATGGTGGCCCCGGGGTTGATGTCGATGCCGGTGACGCTGTGGGCGTGCTCCGTCATGATCCGGGGCAGCAGGGGAACCCCAAGGGTGTAGAGCACATGGGCCAGCCGGTAGACGGTGATGGCGAACAGCCCCGGATAGCAGAAGATAATCTCGTCCACGCTGAAGGCGGCGGGGTCACCGTCGAAAAACGCCTCCACATCGGTCTGGGCCACGGCCCGGACGGCGGGGATTTCCCGGAAGAAGGCGATGCTCAGCGCCTGAGCCTTCTGCGCGGCGGCCTGTTCGCCCAGCTCGCTTTTGAACACCAGCGTCAGCTGCTTGTTCAGGTTGTACATCACGTCCTCGATGAGCATGGACAGGTTGTGCCGCATGTTGTAGATGCGGTAGGTTTTGTCCCGGGAGGAGCCGGGGTAGACGATGCGGATGAGCTTTCCGATCATGTCGATGATGACTGCCTTGTCCGGCTGGCAGAAGTGGTCCATCTTGTCGATGGCCCGCCCGTGGCGGTAGTCCTCCAGAATGTTGTCCACAATACCCTCAATCTGGGCTTCAATGGGGGTCATAGGCCTATCCCTCCTTATAATCTACGCCCAGTTTAACACATCCCCCCGGCAAAGTCAATTCGCACGGGCAACGGGGCCTGCCGCAAAAAAGCGCAGCAGGCCCTCAAATGATGTCTCTGTCTACAGAATATGGCCGTCCCTGCGGTGCAGTAGAACGATACCGGGCGTGCCCAATGGTGTAACGAATACAGACCCGCCCGGGCACGCATTGGCTGGCGGCCCTGCCGCCTTAATCCTCAAAGGTCAGAATATCCTTGAACTTCTCCTTGAAGATGCCGTAGACCGCGTCCAGCACGGCCTCGTCCTCCACTGCCAGATAGTTCTCGTTTTCCTCGTCCACAGGCTCGATCTCCATAATGACGATCTCGTCCTCGCCCTCGGGCATCAACACCAGATATTCCTTGTCCTGATACGCGATGCAGTCCAGATACTCAAAGTTCGTGTCCTGCCCGTTCTCGTCGGTCAGGGTCAGAATGCTGGTTTCCTCCTCGGGAAGACTGGTTTCCATATCCATAAGAAAAACCTCCTGAAAGCGTTATTCAGGGGTATTATACCTGATAGCCGGGGCAAAAGCAATAAGAAAGTTGAATACGCATTTCCAGTAGCATTTTCGGGAAAGCTGTGGTATACTGGGAGGCGAATGATTGCCACGAAGAGCGTGGGTTAGGAGCTTGTGTCATGAATTACGCAACCATTAAAAACTGCGATATCGCCAACGGCCCCGGCGTCCGGATCAGCCTGTTTGTCTCCGGCTGCACCCATCACTGCCCCGGCTGCTTTAACGAGGTGGCCTGGGACTTTGCCTACGGCGAGCCGTTCACGGAGGAGACGGAAAATACCCTGTTGGAGTTGCTGCGCCCCCACTATATCCGGGGCCTGACCCTGCTGGGGGGCGAACCCTTTGAGCCGCAGAATCAGGGGGCCATTGTGCACCTTCTGCGCAGAATCCGCGCGGAGCTGCCGGGAAAAACCATCTGGGCCTTCTCCGGCTACCTGTTCGAGCAGGACATCCTGTCCGGGCGGCTGGGGGATTGCGGCGAGTATTTAAGCTATCTGGACGTGCTGGTGGACGGGCCGTTTATCGAGGCTAAGAAGGATTTGAACCTCCGGTTCCGGGGGTCTTCCAACCAGCGGCTCATCGACGTGCCCAAGTCGCTTGCTGCGGGGAAGACCGTGCTGTGGGAGGACTGGCAGGGCGACAGAAGGGGAATGATTTAATGGATGCCATTCGTGTTAAAATCCTCCGGGAGGGGGCGGTGCTGCCCACCTACGGAAGCGCCGGGGCCGCCGGCGCGGATCTGTACGCCTGCCTGACAGATCCGGTTACCATCGAACCGGGCCGGACGGCCTTTATTCCCACAGGCCTTGCCATGGAGATCCCTTCGGGCTGCGCCGGGCTGATTTACGCCCGCAGCGGCATGGCCTGCAAACAGGGCTTGGCCCCCGCCAACAAGGTGGGGGTTATCGACTGCGACTACCGGGGCGAAATCGTAGTGGCGCTGCACAACCACAGCGCCCAGGGGCGCACCGTGGAGCCGGGGCAGCGCATCGCCCAGATGCTCATTACCCCGGTGCTTCAGCCTGCCTATGAGGCCGCCCAGACGCTGTCCGATACCTGCCGGGACGCCGGAGGCTTCGGTTCTACCGGCAGATAATTGGTGATTTCCATAAAATCCATGTAAAGTTTTTGTGAAATTTACGCAGAAATTGTCACTATACATTTTGCACGGAATTTCTTATAATGATATCATGCCCGGTGTGGGCAGTGAAGGAAAGCGAAAATTAAACAGAGATTTAGGAGTATGATATGGAGATTCTAACTGCCATTATCCAGCTTCTCGGCGGCCTTGCCATGTTCCTCTACGGCATTGAGGTCATGGGCGACGGTCTGAAAAACAGTTCCGGTGCCGCGCTGAAGCGGGTATTGGAAAAGGTCACCGGCAATGTGCTTATGGGCGTGCTCACCGGCGCGCTGGTGACTGCGGTGATCCAGAGTTCCACGGCAACCATCGTGCTGACGGTGGCCCTGATCGGCGCGGGCGTGCTGAACCTGAAGCAGGCCGTGTCCATCGTCATGGGCGCCAACATCGGCACCACGGTGACGGCCCAGATCATCCGGCTGAGTTCCATCGAGTCCGACGGCAGCTTCCTGCTGTGGCTGTTCGACACCGACACCCTGGCGCCCATCGCGCTGGTGGCGGGCATTGTGCTGCTCATGTTCATCAAGAGCAAGAAGTCAAAGACCATCGGCGATATCTGCATCGGCTTCGGCGTGCTGTTTGTGGGTTTGGAGCTGATGACCGACGGCGTCAAGCCCCTGATCGGTACGGAAGCGTTCACCGCCTTTGTCTCTTTCCTTGCCAACCCCCTGTTCGGCATCCTCTTCGGCCTGATTCTGACCGTCATCGTGCAAAGCTCCTCCGCCACTGTGGGTATGCTCCAGACCGTGGCCTCGGTGCCCGGCTCCGGCATCACCTTTGCCATGGCCTACCCCGTGATTATGGGCATCAACCTGGGCACCTGCGTCACCACCGCCATGGTCTGCTCCATCGGCTCGTCCAAGGACGCAAAGCGTACCGGCGTGGTGCACATCGCCTTTAATACTATCGGTACGGTGCTGTTCCTGATTGTCATGACCGTGATGGAAAAGCTGTCGGTATTTGGGGCGGGCTTCTGGGTCCGCGCGGTGGACAGCGGCGGAATTGCCAACTTCCAGACGGTGTTCAATCTGGTGACTGCTGTGGTGCTGATTCCCTTTGCCGACTGGATGGTGAAGCTGTCCCTGAAAATCGTCAAGGACGACAAGCCCGAGGCGGATCGCCACCCCGAGCTGCATACTCTGGACGAAAAGCTGTACAATTCTCCCGCCATGGCGCTGGCCGTCACCATGAAGGCCGTAGCCGACGGCGGCCGGCTGGCAAAGCTGAACTTCGAGCGGGGCTGCAAGGTGCTTGCCAAGTATGACCCGGTGCTGGTGGCGGAAATCAACAAGGACGAGGACTGCATCGACCAGTTCACCGACAACACCGACCGCTTCCTCATCGGCCTGTCCAAGACCGTGGAGACGGAGCTTGACGACCGGCAGCTGGATATGCTGATGCAGACGGTGCCCAATTTTGAGCGTATCGGCGACTACGCCACCAACATGGTGGAGCTGGCGGAGCGGCTGCAAAGCGAGAACGCTAGTTTCTCCGACACCGCCAAGAAGGAGCTGGCCCTCATCACCAGCGCCGTCAATGAGATTCTGGACATTACCGTCAATGCGTTTGCCAACGATGACAACGAGGCCGCCAAGGCCATTGAGCCGCTGGAGGAGACCATTGACGACATGATTATGATGCTGAAGGACCGCCACACCAAGCGCCTGAAGAACGGGCAGTGCTCCATCGGCAGCGGTTTGGTGTTTATGGAGGCGCTGACCTATTTCGAGCGTGCCTCCGACCAGTGCTCCTCCATCGCGGTGATGATGCTGGCCCGGAACAACGAGCAGATTCTGCAAAACCACTACGACTATCTGCGGGAAATCCACGCGGGCAACGACGTGGCCTATATGGCGGAAAAAGAGCGCCGCCGCGCCCAGTATATTAAGCCGTTGAAAGAAATCCTGTAAAAAGAATCCCCGGAAGCGCCGCTTCCGGGGGTTTCTGCATCGATATGGAACGGGATGGAAAATGTGGGAAAGGGAATGTAGCTAACTAGGCCTTCCCCTTTGGGGAAGGTGGCCGAGCGCCAGCGAGGTCGGAAGAGGCAAATACCATTTCGCCGAAACACTGTTGAATGCCCAAAGCGGCTCCGCCCTCTTCCGCCCCCTTTGGGGGCACCTTCCCCAAAGGGGAAGGCATTACTCAGTTAAAGGACAACCTTCTCCATCTCCGCAGCCACGGACGCTTCACAGCTGCGCATGGCGAGAATGGTCTTTTCCATCAGCTCGTCCAGCGTCCAGCCCAGCCGCTCCGCGCCGGTTCGGATCACGTCCCGGGAGCAGCCGGCGGCGAATTTCTTGTCCTTGAACTTCTTCTTGAGGGACGACAGCTCCATGTCCATGACGGACTTGCTGGGCCGCATTTTTGCGGCTGCGCCAATAAGGCCGGTCAGCTCGTCGGCGGCAAAGAGAACCTTCTCCATGAGAAGCGTGGGTTCCACATCGCAGCAGATGCCGTAGCCGTGGGAGCAGATGGCGTGCACCATTTCGGGACTGGCATTTACCTCCGCCAGCAGCTCCGGGGCTTTGACACAGTGCTCCTCGGGCCAGTTTTCAAAGTCCACATCGTGCAGCAGGCCGCACAGGCCCCAGAAGTCCACGTCCTCGCCGTTTTCGGCGGCGAACCAGCGCATGACGCCCTCCACCGTCAGGGCGTGCTGGATGTGGAAAGGCTCTTTGTTGTATTTTTTCAGCAGGGCAAGGGCCTGCTCACGGGTCAGTTCCATGAAACTACCTCCTAAGTGATTTTTCCCCATTTTACGCCCGGGAAGCGGGTTTGTCAATCCTGTCTTCGACCGTTTCTGCGTGACGGAAAAGGGTAGAAAATTTCACAATTATCTGCTACGATAACCCAAAGGGGTTGAGAGTATGGGCAATATTTTTGATTATTTAACCTGGCGGGGGGACCTGACCTTTTCTCAGGACCCGCCCAACGCGGTGGATGCGCTGATTTTTTCCACCCTGACCTATGTGGACTACGGGGAAAAGGCGGCGCGAGACCCGGAAACGGCGGTGACGCTGCGCCAGTGCGCCGAGGAATTTTTCTCGCTGAAAGACCCGGAGGGCCGGGCGCGGTCGAAAAAGGATGTGGAGCTGCTGCGCCGGGCGGCGGAGACGGTACGCTTTGGGCAATGCAGATTGTGCCTGTTCCAGAGCCGTTTCCTGCCGGAGCAGGAAACTCAGTTCGCCGCCATGACCTTCCTGCCTGACGACGGCACCATGTTCCTTGCCTACCGGGGCACGGACAATTCTCTCGTTGGCTGGAAGGAGGACTTCAACATGACCTTCCAGCAGACCATCCCCGCCCAGCGGCTGGCCCAGGAGTACATCCGGCAGGCGGCGCTGGCCTACAGCGCCCCCATGCGGGTCGCGGGCCACTCCAAGGGCGGCAATCTGGCGGTGTTTGCCGCCGCCCGGTGCTCGCCCACGGTGCGAAAGCGGATCCTGACGGTGTACAACAACGACGGCCCCGGCTTCACCAAGTACATGATCGGCGACCCGGGCTATAACGCCATCGTGCCGAGAATCCGCACCTACATTCCCCAATCCTCGGTGATCGGGATGCTGCTGGAGCATGAGGAGCCGTTCCTTGTCATCCGCAGCAAAAGTGTGGGCATCATGCAGCACGACCCCTATTCCTGGGAGGTGGAGGGGCCGAGCTTCCTGCCTGTGCAGGAGGTGACGGAATCCTCCCAATTCTTAGACGCCACCATCAAGAACTGGTTTGCCAGCATGACCAATCAGGAGCGGAACCGGCTGGTGGAGGTGCTGTACAGCCTGCTCACCACCGGAGAGGTGGAGAACGCGGCGGATATTTTCCAGCCGAAAAATATTCGGGCTTACGTCAAGACCCTTTCCTCGGATGCGGATATGCGCCACATTCTGTCCACGGAATTTCAGGGCCTGCTGGAGGCGGCGAAGAAGGCCAGAGCCAGCATGGGCGAGCCGAAGGCCCTGCCGCCGGATCAGAGTGAAGAGTTGAGTGAGGGGTGTCATCCTGAGCGAGCGGAGCGAGTCGAAGAATAGCAAACTTTCTCAACAAAAGGAGAATAACCCTAATGTAGGGGCGGCGAGAAATGTATGGACTACGTTTTTCAGCGGTGATGCCGCCGACCGCTTGACAGCGGTCTCATAAAACGGTATTGAACCGTTTTATAAAAAACTAGTATCAGTTGCTGAAATGGGCCGTGTGGTGCGTATAGATGCCGGATACACCGAAATCGCCGGAGGATTGTTCCTCCGGCGATTTGTGGTTATTCCGCTTTCTTGCGCTTGCGGGTGGCCTTCTTGGGAGCTTCTTCCGCTGTTTCGGCGGGAGCGGCGGCCTTCTTGGGGCGGCCGGGCTTGCGTTTAGGCGCTTCCTCAGCCACAGGCTCGGGCTTCACCTCAGCGGCGGCCTTCTTGGGCCTGCCGGGCTTGCGCTTGGGGGCCTCCTCGGCAGCAGGCGCTGCAGCAGATTTTTTGGGTCTGCCGGGCTTGCGCTTCGGGGCTTCCTTTGCCTCTGTGGGAGCTTCCTTCTTCCCGTCCTCGGGCAGAATCACGTGCTCTTTGAGCACCACAGCGGTGCGGGCGGGCAGGTACAGCTCCACGTAGTGCACCCCGTCAAAATCCTTGGTGGGGTAGGTGATGTGCTGAATCTGACCGAAGCCGCCGTATTTCGCGTCATCGGTGCACAGGGCCACGGTGTACTCGCCGGGCTTGGGCACGGGAATCAGCACGTTGGTCAGGCTCATGGAAGGATGGAAGTTGAAGGCAAACAGCAGGCCGTGGCGGTAGAAGGCCAGCATCTTTTCGGGCCGTTTGCTCAGAAGCAGATCGCCCATGCGCTGGTCGAAAATTCGATTTTCCTTGGACAGGGCAATCATGTCCTCGTCAAAGTCGCCCAGCCACTGGTACTTGAGGAAGCCGTTGTCCTTCAGGCTCCACTGGCGGCGGCAGTAGTGGAAGCTCCAGCCGTTGCCCTCCCGGGGGAAGTCGATCCATTCGGGGTGACCGAATTCGTTGCCCATGAAGTTGAGGTAGCCTTCGCCGCCGCCGCCCAGAGTGAACAGGCGGATCATCTTGTGCAGGGCGATGGCCCGGTCGATGCGGGGATTGTGGCAGTCCTTATTCATGTCGGTGTACATATTGGCCCCCGCCAGCCGGAAAATCATGGTCTGGTCGCCCACCAGCGCCTGATCGTGGGATTCCACATAGGCGATGGTGTTCTCGCCGGGACGGCGCAGGCACATATCGCACCACATCTGGTAGATGTCCCACTGCTCGTCGGACTTTTCCTTCACGGTCTTAATCCACATATCCGGCAGGCCCATGCCCAGCCGGTAGTCAAAGCCGATGCCGCCGTCCTCGATGGGCAGGCACATACCGGGCATACCGGACATATCCTCGGCGATGGTGATGGCCTTGGGATTCACCTGACGGATCAGCTCGTTGGCAAGCTGGAGGTAAGTAATCGCCTCGGTGTGGGTGTTCATGGAGAAGTAGCGGGAATTGTCGTTGAAATCCGTGCCGAGACCGTGGTCGTGGTACAGCATGGAGGTCACGCCGTCAAACCGGAAGCCATCGAAGTGGTACTCGGTCATCCAGAATTTCAGGTTGCTGAGCAAAAAGTGGAGCACGCCGGTCTTGCCGTAGTCGAAGCACTTGGTGCCCCATGCCGGGTGGTCGCCCTTGGGGCCGTCGTGGAAGAACTGCCAGGTGGTGCCGTCGAACATGTTGATGCCCTCGGCGGTGTTGCGCACGGCGTGGGAGTGCACCACGTCCAGCAAAACCCGGATGCCCATGGCGTGGGCCTTGTTAACGAGGTATTTGAGGTCCTCGGGCTTGCCGAACCAGCTTGACGCGGCAAAGAAGCTGGACACCTGATAGCCGAAGGAGCCGTAGTAGGGGTGCTCCTGGATGGCCATGATCTGGATGGCGTTGTAGCCGTCCTTGATCACACGCGGCAGCACGTTGACGCGAAACTCCTCGTAGGTGCCCACGCCCTCCTTGTCCTCGGCCATGCCTATGTGGCACTCGTAGATGAGCAGCGGGGCCGTGTTGGGCACAAAATGCTTCACCTTGAACTGGTAGGGCTTCTCGGGGCACCACACTTGTGCCGAAAATATCTTGGTCGTCTCGTCCTGCACCACGCGGGTGGCATAGGCCGGTATGCGTTCGCCCCAGCCTCCGTCCCAGTGCACGTGGAGCTTAAACAGGTCGCCGTGCTTCATGGCCCGTGCCGGCAGCTTTATTTCCCAGTTGCCGTCGGCCACTGGCTGCATGCGGTAGGGCTCGCACTCTTTCCAGTCGCTGAAGGTGCCCACCAGGTAGATGCTTGTGGCATGGGGCGCCCACTCGCGCAAGGTCCAGCCCT
>JALFAD010000066.1 GCA_022772525.1 Clostridiales bacterium | reverse complement strand
GGGGAAGGTGGCACGGCGTAAGCCGTGACGGATGAGGGGTCTCCCGGAAGAAGAATTGGCCTGTTTTCCCCTCATCAGTCAGAAATCAAAGATTTCTGCCAGCTTCCCCCCAGGGGGAAGCTTAGTTAGCGAAAGCACAATTTACCTAACCAGAGAACGATACCGAGCGGTACCCTATGGTGTAACGAATATACACCAGCCCGCGCACGCATTGGAAAGCGGCCACTGGCCGCTCAATCCGCCAAACACTTCCAGTTCTGAACAAAATACTCGATGCCGGAATAGAGGGTTGTGACGACAATGACGGCAATCACAACCCAGTTCAGCACCGGGATGCCGGGCAGGGCCATCATGACGCACAGGCCCACCATGGTGCTGGCGGTCTTGACCTTGCCGCTCCAGCCGGCGGCGATAACGGTGCCCTTCTGGACGGCAATGAGCCGCAGGCCTGTGACGGCAAACTCCCGGGTCAGCACGATCATCAGCGCCCAGGCCGGGAACACCCCCCACTCGCAGAACATACACATGGCGGCAATCACCAGCAGCTTGTCCGCCAGCGGGTCGAGGAATTTTCCGAAATCCGTCACCTGATGGTAGTGCCGGGCAATGTAGCCGTCCACAAAATCTGTCAGGCTGGCAACCACAAAAATCGCCAGCGAAACATACATCCACAGCCCCGACTGTCCGTGGGATAAGTACATGGTCACAAGGTACACCGGGATCATCAGCACCCGGGACAGGGTGATTTTACTTGCAGTGGTCATCTCTTTCATTCCTCCACAACATATCCCGAAAGGTCGCCCTCCCGGCAGCCGTCGATGGTCACCATCACAAATTCGCCCTCCTGAACCGGCTCGTCGGAGGCAATCCACACCCGACCGTCAATGTCGGGAGAGTCGGCGTAGGTGCGGCCGTAGAACTGCTCTAATTCCTCGTCGTAGCCGTCCACCAGCACCTCCATGGTCTTTCCAATCAGAGAGGCATTGTACTCGTCCATAATTTCGGACTGGAGCATTTCCACGATCTCCGCCCGCTTCTGGGCAGTCTCCGCATCCACATGCTCCATCTCCGCGGCGGGGGTTCCCTCCTCGGGAGAGAAGGCAAAGGCCCCCACCCGCTCCATCCGGGTCTCCCGCAGGAAGTCGCACAGCTCCCGGAATTCCTCCTCGCCCTCCCCGGGCAGGCCGGTAATCAGGCTGGTGCGGATGACAAGGCCGGGAATCCGGGCGCGAAGTTTTTTTAGCAGGGCGCGAAGGAATTCTCCATCCCCCCGGCGGTTCATGCGTTTCAGAATTTTGTCGTTGCAGTGCTGAATGGGGATGTCCAGATATTTGACGATTTTCGGCTCCGTGGCAATCACGTCAATCAGCTCATCGTCAATTTCGTCCGGGTAGACGTAGTGCACCCGAATCCAGTGCAGGCCGTCAATTTCGCAGAGCCGGCGCAGCAGTTCCGGCAGCAGCCGCTTGTGCTCCGGGAAATCCGTGCCGTAGCGGCTGGTATCCTGCGCCACCACCATCAGCTCCTTCACGCCGCTGTCCGCCAGCAGCCGGGCTTCATAGAGAATGTCGTCCATCTGACGGCTGCGGTATCTGCCCCGTAAGTAAGGGATGATGCAGTAGGCGCAACGGTTGTCGCAGCCCTCGGCAATCTTGATAAAGGCGTAGTGCTCCGGGGTGGTGACGATGCGCCCGGTTTCCTGCTCGGGGGCATCGATGGAGCCGAAGTCCTCCACTTTTTTCTCTTCCAGCAGGGCCTCGATGGCGGGCACAATCTCCGTGTAGCTGCCGGTGCCAAGAATGCCGTCCACCTCGGGCAGCTCCTTGAGAATGTCCCCCTGATACCGCTGGGAAAGGCAGCCGGTGACTAAGATTTTGCCCACCAGCCCCTCTTGCTTAAGCTGGGCCGTCTGCAAAATGTAGTCGATTGCCTCGGACTTGGCGGAGTCAATAAACCCACAGGTGTTGATCACCACCACGTCGCTGCCCACGATGTCCTCCTTGACGGTGTGTCCGGCTTCCTGCACCCGGTACATCATCCGCTCGCAGTCCACCTGATTTTTCGCGCAGCCAAGGGAAATAAATCCAATATTTGCCATAGTTTAATCCTCAAACATGTCCTCTGTATCAAAGGACAGGCTTTCCAATGCTTTTTTTATCACGCCGTAGCTGTGGCCCCGGCGAATCAGGGCGTCGATGGCCCGTTTTTTCTGCTTTTCGTCGGAATCGGCATACAAACGGGCCCGCAGAAAGTCCTGTATTTTCTCGGTCTGGTCGGGGTAATTTTCCAGCACCTCGTCCCAATAGGCCTTGGGAATCTGCTTTTCGTAGAGGGCCTGTTTGGCACGCTGAAGGCCGTAACCTTTGGAAATGCAGGAGCGCACCACCTGTTCAGCGGTGGCCCGGTCATCGACTAAATGCAAGTCCGACATCCACTCCACGGCGGCTCTGGCCTGCTCCGGGTCCTCCCCTTTGCGCACCAGCCGCTGCTCCAAATCCCGCTTGGACACGCTGGACGCGGAAACAATCCGAACCGCCCGCATTTTGGCGGACATTTTTCCCGCTTCGACGCCTAGACGCGCAAATTCCTCATCGTCCAGCTCCTTGCCGGGGTACAGGCCGAAGTCCTCCACGGTCTGCCGATACAGGCCTAAGCGGGTGCCGTCGGAAAAAGTGACCCAAAACCTGCCCGCCCGGTCGGGAGCGTTCTTTAGAGAATCAATCCTCATCGCTGAAATCGTCGGCATCCACGGCTACCGCCTTGTCCGCGGCCTTGGCTGCCGGCTTGGGTGCGCCGCTGTTCAGCTTCCACAGATTTTCCCGCACCTGCGTCTCTACCTGCGCGGCAATATCCGGGTTGTTCATCAGGTACTCCTTCACCGCGTTGGCGCCCTGACCGATGCGCTCGTCGCCCATGCTGAACCAGCTGCCGCTCTTCTGGATAATGTCCATCTGAACCGCCAGATCCACCAGCTCGCCCCACTTGGAGATGCCCTGACCGTACATGATCTCGAACACCGCCTCCCGGAAGGGAGGGGCCACCTTGTTCTTGACCACCTTGACCCGGGTCTTGTTGCCGATGACGTTGCCGCCCTCCTTGATGGCCTCGATCTTCCGCACATCCAGACGGACGGAGGCGTAGAATTTCAGGGCGTTGCCGCCGGTGGTGGTCTCGGGGTTGCCGTACATGACGCCGATCTTCATACGCAGCTGGTTAATGAAGATGACCACGCAGTTGGTCTTGGCGATGGTGCCCGCCAGTTTCCGCAGGGCCTGGGACATGAGCCGGGCCTGCAGACCCACAAAGGTGTCGCCCATTTCGCCCTCGATTTCCTGCTTGGGAACCAGCGCGGCCACGGAGTCCACCACCACCGCGTCAATGGCGCCGGAGCGCACCAGGGCGTCGGTGATTTCCAGCGCCTGCTCGCCGGTGTCGGGCTGGGAAACCAGCAGATTGTCGGTGTCCACGCCCAGCGCCGCCGCGTAAACCGGGTCGAGGGCGTGCTCCGCGTCCACGAAGGCCACCTCGCCGCCCCGCTTCTGGGCTTCCGCCAGAATGTGCAGGGCCAGCGTGGTCTTACCGGAGGACTCGGGGCCGTAGATTTCAATGATTCTGCCCCGGGGCACACCGCCGATGCCGAGAGCCGCGTCCAGCGCAAGGCTGCCGGTGGGGATGGCCTCCACGTTCATCTCCGGGCGGTCGCCCAGACGCATGACCGTGCCCTTGCCGAAGCTTTTGTCGATCTGGGCCAGTGCGGTCTGCAAAGCCTTTTTCTTATCGGAAGCGGGAGCGGGCGCTTCGTAAGCCGTCTTTTTCGTTGCCATAAATCAAACTTCCTTCCTGCCGTACTGCGCCAAAACAGCACGTTCTCTGTCATTATAATCTCTGGTTCGTTCCAGAATGGTATACCCGTTATCACGAAGAATCCGGCACACATCGTCCCCCTGCCCCATGCCGAATTCAAAGCACAGGAAGCCGCCGGGCTTCAACGCCGGGGCAAAATTCTCTGCGATGGCCCGGTAGAAATCCAAACCGTCCTCGCCGCCGTAGAGGGCCAGATGGGGTTCATAGTCCTTGACGCTCACCGGCAATTCCTGCATTTCCTTTGCCGTGATATAGGGAGGATTGGAGACAATCAGGTCGAATTTTCCCAAGAATGGGAAGGCGGGCCTCAATGCGTCCGCCTGCACGCAGCGCACCCGTCCCGTGAGCTTATTGAGGGACGCGTTTTCCTTCGCCACCGACAGCGCGTCCTGACTTACGTCCGCCAGCGTCACCTTGGCGTCCTTTACCCGGCTGGCAACCGCCAACCCAATGCAGCCGCTGCCGCAGCACAGGTCTAAGATTCGGGGATCCTTGTCGAGAAACAGGGCCTGCTTGATGGCAAGCTCCGCCACGGCGCAGGTGTCGTCCCGGGGGATCAGCACCTTGGGGGACACCATCATGGGCAGGCCGTAGAATTCCCACTGGCCTAAGATATAGGCGATGGGTTCCCCGGCAAGCAGGCGCTTCAGGCCCTTTTCTACGCCCTCCACAATGGCTTCACTGGCATACAAGTCCCGGTCTGCCAGAAACTGAGCGTGTTCCTTGCCGGACACATGGCAAATGAGCATCCGGGCCAGCACCCCGGCGTCCTGTGCGTCCTCCGTTTCCAGTAGCCGGCGGCGGGTGTCCTGATACAACGCGCCGTACTGCTTTACCATCGGTCGGCGCCCTCCTGCTCCGGCAGCACCGCTTCCACGGCGGCGATGCCCACCTCGATCATACTGTCGTCCGGTTCGTTCGTGGTGAAATTTTGCAGCCACATGCCGGGGGCGGTGAGAATTTTCGTAAAGCCGTTGTCGTGCCGACCCGCCCAGCGGTTGATTTCATAGGTAATGCCCACCACGATGGGCAGAAGCAGCAGCTTGAAGGCGATCATCAGCAGACGATAGCCGAGGGTGCCCCGAATGGCTTCCAGCGCGGGCACTGCCGCCAGCAGCGCCGAGGATGCCACGGAGAACACCAGAATGGAAATCACCATCACTACCAGCAGGAAGCTGGTGCCGCAGCGGGGGTGCAGTCTCGTTTGCAGGCGCACATTTTCCACCGTCAGGGGCAGCCCCGCCTCGTAGCAGCGGATGGTCTTGTGCTCCGCGCCGTGGTAGGCAAACACCCGCTTCATCTCCTGCATCCGGGAAACGAGGAACATATAGGCGAGGAAAATCACCATGCGGATAAGCCCTTCCACCAGATTGAGGGCCAGATTATTGTGAATCCAGCGGTCGAAGAATCCGCCGATGACCATGGGCAGCAGGAAGAACAGCAGAATGGACAGCCCCAAGCCCATGGCGACGGCGATGCCCACCACGGCCTGCTGGAATTTCTCATTCCCCAGCTTTTCTTCCAGCCACTGGTCAAATTTGGATGGCTCCTCCTGCATTTCCTCGGGGGCTAAGTCCGCCGAGCGCAGAAGCGCCTTGATACCCACCACCTGGGCGTCAAAAAAGTTGAATACACCCCGGATAAAGGGGAGGTTTTTCAGGGATTTGGGGGGATTTTTCTTTCTGGGGCTAGTCTCAATGCTCACGCCGTCCTTCCCCCGCACCACGATGGCGTCCTTGTCCGGGCCGCGCATCATGATGCCCTCGATCAGCGCCTGACCGCCAATCATGGTTTTGAATTTTTCACAGCACTGCTGTTTTTCCATAGGTTCTCCTTAGTGGGCTGCGGGCAGGCGCACCGTCACCAGCGTGCCGCCGCCCTCCGCGTTCTCCAGCGTCAGGCTGCCGCCGTGCATCTGTACGATCTCGTCGCAGACCGCAAGGCCGATGCCGGTGCCCCGCACGCTGGAGCTGCCCTTATAAAATTTCTTTTTCACGAGTGGCAGCTCGTCCTCCGGGATGCCGGGGCCAAAGTCCCGAATCCGGACAATTACCTGCTCGCCGTCAAAGTGCATATCCGTCTCAATCCGCTTGCCCGAGCCGCCGTGCTTGGCGGCGTTGTCCAGAATGTTCAGGAACACCTGCCGCATTCGCTGGGGGTCGCAGGGGATTTCCGGGATGTCCTCGTCATTTTCCTTGTAGATGAGCTGGATGCCGTCCTGCGCCAGACGGCTGCCGTACATGAACACCGTGTCCTCGTATTCCGAGCGCAGATCGGTCATTTCCACCGCCAGCGTCATGCGCCCGTCCTGCATCCGGGTAAAGTCCAGCAGATCCATGACCATCTCCGTCAGGCGCTTGGCCTCGCTGGCAATAATTTTCATGCCCTGCCGGGTCTCCGCGTCCATATTTTCATCCGCCAAAAGCGTCTCGCTCCAGCCGTTGATAACGGTCAGGGGCGTGCGCAGCTCGTGGGACAGCTGGGAAATAAATTCCGCCTGCATTTTCTCATTCTGGGCGATTTTATTGGACATTTCGTTGATAGTGTCCGCCAGCGCCCCGATTTCATCCCGGTATTTGGTCTGAATCTGAACGCCATAGCTGCCGGCGGCAATCCGCTGGGCCTTTTCCGTGATCTCCGCCACGGGGTTCATGACCGAGCGCAGGAAGTAGTTGCTGCTCACCAGCACCACAGCCATCACCGCTGTCAGCACCGCCATGCTCACCAGTGCCACCTGCAAAATCTGCGCATCCACCTTCCGGGTGGAGGTGACGTAGCGCAGCACGCCGATAACCTCGCCGTTACTGTAGATCATGGGGCTGGACACCGCCATAATCCGCTCCTGGGTAGCGGGGTCCTCGCCCAGATACGGCACCGGATAGCGGCTCTCCACCGCCGTGGCGATTTCCGGGGTGGAAGGGTCCTGTCCCGCCCACTGACCGTAGGAGGAGGCCACCAAACGACCGTCCCGGTTGATGAACTGCAATTCGATGGTGTCCTTGTCCTCAAAGGTCTGGGCGTAGGTGATGCAGGACTGGTAGTATTCATGATAGGTCTGGTCGATATAGGCGGCAAAGAAATCCGTGGTGGTCTTGGCCCGGTACTTCATATCCGACTCCATGTTTGAGTAGTAATAGGCCGCGAAGGAGGCCGTCACCGCCATCACGCACACCAGCCCCAGCGCCAGCACCACGCTTGCCGTGTTCAGGAGCCATCGTTTCCGCAGGCCGCCCACATGGAGGATCGATTTAAAATCCACCACCGCTTACGCGCCCCACTTATAGCCAAGACCCCAGACGGTGGTGATGTAGGTGGGGTTGGCGGTGTCGTCCTCAATCTTAATGCGCAGACGCCGGATATTCACGTCCACAATCTTCAGCTCCCCGTCGTAGTCCCGACCCCAGACCGCCGCCAGAATGTCCTCCCGGGATAGCGCCCTGCCAGGGTTCTGCATGAACAGCTTCAGAATGGCGTACTCCACCTGGGTCAGGCGAATGCGGTTGCCGTTCTTTTCCAGCGTGTGGTTCCGGGTGTTCATGACGAAGGGGCCTTGGGTAATCAGCTCCGAGCTGGCGCTGGTGTCGCCGCCGATGCGGCGGTACAGCGCGTCAATCCGGGCCGTCAGCTCCGCGGGCGAGAAGGGCTTGGTCACATAGTCGTCCGCGCCGGTCATGAGGCCCGTGACCTTGTCCATTTCCT
>JALFAD010000093.1 GCA_022772525.1 Clostridiales bacterium | reverse complement strand
GAAGTACAAGGACGCGGCGCGGGAGAGCCAGCGCTTCCTGAATAGCCCATGCCCGGAGATTCGGGCCTCCGCGCTGCTTTTGCACAGCATGGCCAATGTGGGCTTAGGAAACGCGAAGCTGGTCCGGGCGGATTTTGCCGCTCTGACGCAAGCGGCGCGGCAGCCCGAGGATGAGAAGATGGCTGCCATTTTTGATGCGCTGCGGTATCTTCTGGCTGTGTTTTTTCACACGGACGGGGTAATTGAACCTGTTCGGGAAGAACACACCGCCCTTCTGCCCGAGGGAACACGGCTGTATCTATTGTACGCCGTAGCCCACGCGCTGTATCTGCAAAAGCGGTATCAGCAGGCTTTGGGGGTTGCTCAGTCGGCGCTGTTGATGGCGGCGGGGCGGTTTCCTTCGGTGTGCGTATATCTGAATCTGGTGGGCTCCATGGTGGCGGCTAACCTGCATGACCCGGGTTTGGCGGCGGAGTTTTTCCACCGGGCATGGCAGCTTGCGGAACCGGAGGATTATATTCAGCCCTTTGTGGAGCATCATGGAATGCTGCAGGGGCAGGTTGAAAAGTACATCCGGGGCGCGCGGCCCGAGGAGTATGATCGGATTGCGGACAAGGTCATGGCCTTTTCCCGGGGCTGGATGCAGATTCACAACCCGGATTCTGTCAACAAGGTCACCGACCGTCTGTCGCCCTACGAGTTTTCCCTTGCCATGATGGCCGCCCGGGGCAAGAGCAATCAGGAGATTGCCGATTATCTGCACATTTCCGTCAATACCGTAAAAGCCCACCTGTCGGTGATCTACCAGAAGGTGGAGGTCAGCAACCGCAGGGATCTGGGTCGGTTCCTGAACAGATAAAATATACCCATTTTTGCCGGCTGGCGGGTATTCCCGCCAGCCGGTTTGTCTGTTATAATAATATCATGGATGGTTTATACCATATCCCGGCGCAAGGCAAGAAAGGAGACCCCCTATGAAAACGAGAAGATTTTGTGCGTGTATCATGGCGCTGCTGCTGGCAGTCAGTATGCCTCTGACGGCTTTGGCGGATGACTGGTATCTGGATGAAGGCAGTATCTCCGTCGAAGCCAATGAGAGCGGACAGACGGTGTCTCAGGGCGAAACCTCAAAAAACGACAGTGCCCCCGTGATCAGCCAGTCGAGACCTGAATCCGGCTCCTCCGGGAATTCCGGGTCCGGCTCCTCCGGGAATACAGACTCCGCTCCCCCCGCAAGCAGCGAATCCACCTCTAACACCATCACTATCACTGCTGGTGAAGGTTCCACTGCCAATGTCACCTTGAATGGCGTGAACATCAGCGGTGCGGATGGTGCCGCCATTCAGACATCGGGCGGCGGCAATGTGACCATCGAGCTGGACGGAGATAACGAGGTTCAGAGCGGCTACGGAAGCGCCGGTGTGGAGAAGAATAACAGCGGCAGTCTCACCATCACCGATAATAATGGCAACGGCAGTCTGAAAGCCACCGGCGGCGAAGGCGGCGCAGGTATCGGCGGCGGTAAAGGCGGCAATGGCAGCAATATCACCATCAGCGGCGGCACGGTGAATGCCACCGGCGGTGAAAACGCCGCGGGCATCGGCGGAGGCGGCAAAAGTGATGGTTTTGATGGCGGTAACGGCAGTAACATCACCATTTCCGGCGGCACAGTCACAGCCAAAGGCGGAATTAGCGGAGCGGGCATCGGTGGCGCAATGGGCGGCACCGGCAGCAATATCACCATCAGCGACGGCACAGTAAATGCCAACGGCGGTGAAGGCGGCGCGGGCATCGGCGGCGGCGCAAGTGGTGCTGGCAGCGGCATCACCATCAAAGGCGGCACGGTAAATGCCAAGGGTGGCACCGATGCCGCGGGTATCGGCGGCGGCACACACGGCAATGGCAGTAACATCACCATTTCCGGCAGCACTACAACTGCCACCGGCGGCGATCCACAAGAGATTAGTGACGATAAAGCAGTAGGCGGCGGCGCGGGCATCGGCGGCGGCGCTTATGGCACAAGCGACAACATCACCGTCAAATACACTGCGCAAGTGACGGCAACGGGTAAGGGCAACGCTGCCAATATCGGTAATGGTTACGCTTCTGAGGCCACGGAAAAGCAGAAGGACAAGGTGGATCTCAGCGGTCTGTCTTCATTCGGCAATGTCAACGGCATCTCCGGCGGCGACGGCGGCTACCACGCTAGCAACGGCAGCAGTAGCTCCGGTGGCAGCTCCGGCGGCAGCTTCGTCAGCTTCTTCGGCAGCAACAGCGGCAGCAACTCCAGCAGCAGTTCGAGCTATAAGTCAAGGTTAGATGTTAAAGCTACCTTAGGAAAAATTACGTCAACCGATAATGACGGCAATGATCTGTCCAATGTGGTCTGGCTGAAGGAGGATAGCGAGTTAGACATCACCGCGAGGGAGGACAAATTCTCGGTCACCGGCAGCCCGTCTGATCTTCTAAAGCTGAAAAAGGAGGGCATCAGCAAAATCAACCTGGAGACAAACCGCGTGAACGTCAGCGTCAGCAATCAGGTTCTGGACAAAATCACCGATTCCGGCGGCGGCTTCCAGCTAACCGCGGACGGCACGACCGTCAGCCTTTCCTCCACCGACGGGAATAACCAGAAGACCCCCGGTCTGAAGCTGACCGCCGACAAGCAGCCGGAAAAGGGCAAATTGCAGGTCGATTTTCGTTCGGAAGAATCCAAGGAGGGCACCGGGGACGTCCGTGAATCCCTCAACAAAACGCTGCAGGTGAGTACCAACGCCCCCGAGGCCACCCTTTCCCTCGAGCAAAAATATCTCCAGACCCTTCAGAATTCGGAGTTCAGCAAGCTCGCCCTTGCCGTGGGAAACCTCATTACCACAGTCGACAGCATGCTTGCGGCAAATACCGCCGTGAACGGCAGCGGTTCCATCAGCATCGACGACGAATCCGTCATTATGAACGGCTTCAAATTCTCTGCGGGGGATTCCTCTGAAAACGATCAGCTGACCGACATGGTGACCAATATCAAATTCAAAAAGGAGATCACGCCCGTGGGTGGCTCTGCGATGGTCGTAGAAGTCGATGCGAAAGCCCCCATGAAGTCGGCTTCTCTGAAAGTTCCCGGAAGTGCCCTTCAGTCTCTGATTGATCAAGGCGTTGAGGAAACCGCCCTTTCCATAAACGGCAAAACCACCAGCATCAATAACAGCAACCTGAGGGAACAGATCGACGATTCCAAGCCGGGCATCCCAGCCGCAATAACCGTCAAAGATTTAAACATTTTGGTTCCGTAAATTGCAATATCAAGTTGAGCATTTCATTTTTAATGAATGACGAGATAGAAACTGCGATAAAAAAGTTGATGCGGATGGGAATGTGACCGTCCTCACGGACCATTTTCCTCCGGTCTGACCCCCGGCAGGGAAGACCAAAGCTCGGACAGGACAAATAGTAAATCCCTCCCGATGGAACGGAGGCGTTCCATCGGGAGGGATTCCCTTTTGTATGCTGTCAGCGGGATTTTGCTTCCCGCTCAATGAGATACGCGTTCACAATTTCCCCGTAAAACGCGGTGTGCATATCCGGCACCTGCTCCACTCCCACAGGGGGATAGAATTTGTCGGTCACCTGCTGCGGCATCCCGGCAAGATCCTGCTTCTGTTGGTAGATTACCTTACACTCCAATGTCAGGGGAAACTGGGCAATTCCCGGCGCGCCAACCACGTCTGAATCCACAGTCGTCAATTTCATGTCACGGATTTTGTCGGTGTCGCGGCCCGACTTGCTGCCGCAGTAACCCAAAATCTCCCGATTCTCCGCATTGAGCGGAATATTGACCGTAAATTCCCCGGATTCCTCCAAAAGCCGCCTTGTATAGCGGCTGTCGCGCACATAGGCGATGAAAATGGGCTTGCCCCATTCCACGCCGATCTTGCCCCAACCGATGGTCATGGTGTTCACGCGTTCACCAACGCGGGTCGTCAGCAGTACGCCCTTGCGCAACGCCTTGCAGATCACACCGGCGTAGTCAAAAGCATCTACTTTTTTCTTCATAAAATCACTCCTTATTCCATATTATAGCATGGGCAGACGCCCATTGCAACGACAGCATAAGAAAAAATGTTTTCCATTGACAATCTCACCGCAACCTGTATAATGAACTATAGAATTCCCAGGAGGTAACGCAGACATGAATCATCTGGTATTTCAAACGGACTTTGGCCTTGTGGATGGCGCAGTCAGCGCCATGTACGGCGTGGCGTATTCCGTTCACCCCCAACTGAATATTCACGACCTGACCCACGACATTACCCCTTATAATATTTGGGAAGCCAGCTATCGCTTAATCCAGACGATTCGTTACTGGCCTCAGGGCACGGTCTTTGTATCCGTGGTGGACCCCGGTGTCGGTTCTGACCGAAAGAGCGTTGTGGTTAAAACCGCCAGTGGGCACTATGTTGTTACACCCGACAACGGTACGCTGACCCATGTGATCCGGTTTGACGGCATTGAGGAAGTCCGGGAAATTGATGAAAATGTGAACCGCCTCCCCCGCTCCGGTGAAAGCTACACCTTCCACGGACGGGATGTTTACGCATACACCGGCGCGCGGCTTGCCAGCGGCATCATTGATTTTGCCGAGGTCGGCCCTCTGCGGGACACAGACTCACTGGTGCGGCTTCCCATTATCGAGCCAAGGATGGAAGGCCATGCCGTGTGCGGCACCATTGATGTGCTGGACGTTCGCTTTGGAAGTCTGTGGACCAACATTCCCCGGACGCTGTTCCTGCAAACCGGGATTTCCTACGGTGATCGGGTGAGCATTACCATCGAAAATGACACCCGCTGCGTCTACCGCAACATTATTCAGTTCGCAAAGAGCTTTGCGGATGTGTATGTGGGCGAGGCGCTTGCTTATGTCAACAGTCTGGACTGCGTCGCTGTCGCCATCAATCAGGGCAGCTTTGCCCGGGCCTACAACATCGGCACAGGCAACTCCTGGCGCATCCGCATTGAGCCGTTTAAGGGGTTCTGAGAGAAAGCTGTTTTGGCATTTATGCCTGAATAGAAATTACTATGGAGGTAGAAAATATGAAGAAATTCTCTGTGAAAACCATCGTTGCCATTGGCATCGGCGCCGCCCTGTTCTTTGTTCTGGGCCGCTTTGTCGCCATCCCCAGCCCCGTGCCCAATACCAGCATCTCTGTGCAGTACGGTCTGCTGGCGTTCCTGGCTGTGGTTTACGGCCCCGTCGCCGGCGCTCTGGTCGGTCTCATCGGACACACCCTGATCGACTTCAGCTACGGCTGGGGTGTGTGGTGGAGCTGGGTCATCGCTTCCGGCGTGTTCGGTCTGCTGATGGGCCTTGCCGCTAAGACTCTGAAGATGGAGGAAGGCGAGCTGGGTAAGAAGGGCCTGATTAAGTTCAACATCGCTCAGCTGGTGTGCCATCTGATCTGCTGGCTGGCTGTCGCCCCTGTGCTGGATGTGTACATGATGGGCGAGCCCTGGGACAAGCTGATCGCACAGGGCCTGATGGCTGCTGTTTCCAACGCTGTCACCACCGCCATCGTCGGCAGCTTGCTGTGCATCGCCTACGCAGCAACCAAGACCAAGGCCGGCAGTCTGACCAAAGAATAATTACAGCATTGCAAAGGCAGGCGCAACCGCCTGCCTTTGTTCGTCAGGAGGAATCCTCATTGGAGAATGAACCCATTATCCGTTTTCGGGACTTCGGTTTCCAGTATACCGCTCAGGCGGAGCCGACCCTGTACCATATTGATCTGGACATTCACAAGGGCGAAAAGGTGTTGATTGCCGGGCCCTCCGGCTGCGGAAAGTCCACCCTTGCCCACTGCATCAACGGTCTTGTGCCCAATTCCTATCCCGGAAAGTCCACCGGCAGTCTGACCATCGGAGGCAAGAACGCCCAGAATATGGGCCTGTTTGAGCTGTCACAGACGGTTGGAACCGTTTTGCAGGACTCTGACGGACAGTTTATCGGCCTGACTGTCGCGGAGGATATTGCCTTCGCGTTGGAGAACGATTGCGTGCCTGTCGGCCCAATGCACGACACGGTGGAGCGTATTGCGGAACTGGTGGACGTAAAGCAGGTTCTGAACCATGCACCCCACGAAATTTCCGGTGGTCAAAAGCAGCGGGTCGGCTTAGGCGGCGTTATGGTCGGAAATGTTGACGTTCTGCTGTTCGATGAACCGCTCGCCAATCTGGACCCCGCTACCGGGAAACAGGCCATCGTTCTAATCGACGAGATTCAGAAGCGGACCGGCTGTGCCGTCATTATTATCGAGCACCGGGTAGAGGATGTGCTCTATCGTCCGGTGGACCGTGTTATCCTGATGGAGGATGGGCACATTCGCTACGATGGGGATCCGGATTCCCTGCTGTGTACGGATCTTCTGCCCAGCTGCGGTATTCGGGAACCGCTGTATGTCACGGCGCTGAAGTATGCGGGCGTTGAATTGTCGGCTGGTATGTGCCCGTCCTACCTCCCAGAGCTGAACCTTACCGATGCACAGAAGGAGCAGGTGCGCTGCTGGTACGAACAGCATCCCAATACCACTGCCAATGTCACCGCGCCGGTACTGCTCCGGGCGGAAAACATTGACTTTGCCTACGACGGCGGGCATCACGCTCTGCGGGGTGTCAGTGTAACCGTCCACAAAGGCGAAATGCTCAGTATCGTCGGAACCAACGGTGCGGGAAAGTCCACTTTCTCTAAGGTGGTCTGCGGATTTGAGAAAGCCCAGAGTGGTATTTTGGAACTGAACGGTATCGACCTGAATACGTTATCCATCAAGGAGCGGGCCGATCACATCGGTTATGTCATGCAGAACCCCAACCAGATGATTTCCAAGACGCAGATTTATGACGAAGTGGCGCTGGGCCTGCGAAACCGTGGCGTATCCGAGGAAGAAATCCGCCCGAGGGTGGAAGAAACCCTGAAAATCTGCGGACTGTACCCCTTCCGAAACTGGCCTGTTTCCGCCCTGAGCTATGGACAGAAGAAGCGGGTGACCATTGCCTCCATTCTGGTGCTGAAGCCGGAGATGATTCTGCTGGATGAGCCTACCGCCGGTCAGGATCTGAAGCATTACACGGAAATTATGGATTTTCTGCGGGAGCTAAACCATCAGGGCATCACGGTTGTCCTGATTACCCACGATATGCACCTGATGCTGGAATACACGCCCAGAGCGGTGGTATTCCATGGGGGCAAAGTCATTGCTGACAAGTCCGCGGCAGAGGTGCTGAACGATCCCCAAATTGTGGCGGAAGCCCACCTGAAGGAAACTTCGCTGTACCACCTTTCCGCCCTGTGCGGTATTGACAATCCCGAAGAATTCACCCGCCGCTTTATTGCCAGAGACCGGGAGGTGCGCAAATGACCAACCTTTTTAATTACATTGACCGCCCCTCCCCTATCCACCGGCTCACCGGCGCCTGCAAGCTGGTGTGCCTGATCCTGTGGACACTGGCCGCTATGACCAGCTTCTACACACCGCTGCTGGTGGCTATGACTGTCGCCGCTGTGCTTCTGTTCCGAATCGCAAGGCTGAAGCTGAAGGACATTTCCGTTACGCTTGGGATTATGTGCGTCTATATTGTGATGAACAACGTCCTGATTTTCCTGTTCAGCCCCATGCACGGAACCAATATCTATGGCACGAAAACGATTCTGTTTCATATTGCAGGTCCCTACAGTGTGACCGCGGAACAACTGTTCTACCACCTGAATGTGATTCTGAAAAACGCCTGTACAATCCCCATCGTTCTGCTGTTTGTATGCACGACAAATCCGTCCGAGTTTGCCGCTTCTCTGAATCGCATCGGTATCAGCTACCGCGTCAGCTATGCTGTAGCGCTGGCGCTGCGGTATATTCCGGACATTCAGCGGGAGTATCGGGACATTTCCCTGGCCCAGCAGGCACGGGGCACGGAAATGAGCAAAAAGGCCAGCCTGATCCATCGCCTGAAAGCTGCCAGCTCCATTCTGATTCCTCTGATCCTTTCCTCCATGGAACGAATTGAAACCATTTCCAATGCCATGGAACTGCGGGGCTTTGGCAAGGAAAAGAAACGCACATGGTACTCCGGCAGGCCCTTTTCAAGAATGGATCTTGCCTGTATGCTGGTCTGTGCTGTTCTCATGCTCCTGTCCCTGACGCTGACCTATCTGAACGGCGGACGCTATTTCAATCCCTTCCAATAGAAAAATTGCGCCGGGAGGCTTTCCCGGCGCAGCTGTTTTATTTCCCAGTCAGATTATCGTCATCCTTCGCAAACTTGGCGACCACGCCGCTGAGGGCCAGTACCGCCAGCAGGTTGGGAATGACCATCAGGCCATTGAACATATCGGACATATCCCACACCAAAGAAACCTTCTGGAAGGAACCGATGGCAATGAAGATCAGCGCGATGACACCGTAAGCCACCCGGGCTGCCTTCTTACCCTTGAACAGGGCCTTTACGTTGGACTCGCCAAAGAAATACCAGCCGATAATAGTGGAGAATGCGAAGAACAGCAGGCAGATCGCAACAAATGCGTTGCCGAAGCTGCCAAAGGAATGGTTGAAAGCCGCCTGCGCCAGCGCGGTGCCGCTGAGCAGCTCACCGTCAGCGCCCACAGTGCCCAGAACGCCGGAGGTCAGAATGACCAATGCGGTCATGGTGAGAACTACAAAAGTATCAATGAACACGCCGATCATGGCCACAACGCCCTGATCCTGAGGCTTGGCAACCTTTGCCAGCGCATGGGCGTGGGGAGTGGAACCCATACCTGCCTCGTTGGAGAACAGGCCCCGGGCAACACCAAAACGCATGGCTTCCTTCACCGTAACGCCCAGCGCACCGCCCAGAACTGCCTGAGGATTGAAGGCTCCCACAAAAATCGCTTTCAACGCTGGCAGGATATTCCCAGCGTTCATGAAAATGGCAATCAGGGAGCCTAGAATATAGAAACAGGCCATAATGGGCACCAGCTTTTCCGTGACTGCCGCAATCCGCTTGACACCACCGAGGAAAATAAAGGCGCACACACAGGCGATGATTACACCGATGACCACCTTGGGAATGCCAAAGGCGGTGTGGAAGGCATCGCCGATGGAGTTGGACTGCACCATATTGCCCATGAAGCCCAGCGCCAGCGTAATGGCAATGGCAAAGAACGCAGCCATGAAGGAACCGAGTTTTCCCTTAAACGCGGCCTTGATGTAGTAGATGGGGCCGCCAGTCACCTCGCCGTTTTCGTTGGTCTGCTTGTACTTCTGTGCCAGGACGGCCTCACCGTAAATGGTGGACATTCCAAAGAACGCGGACACCCACATCCAGAAAATCGCACCGGGGCCGCCGGAAGCCAGTGCTGTGGCACAGCCGGCAATATTGCCAGTACCAACCTGGGCAGCGATTGCGGTTGCCAGCGCTTGGAAGGAGCTCATGCCCTCCTTGCCTGCGCCCTCGCCCACCAGCTTGATATTGCCGAATACCCGGCGCATACCCTCGCCGAATTTGCGAATCTGCACGAACCGGGTGCGGATGGAGAAATACACACCGCTGCCCAGAAGCAGGAACAGTAGCACAAGGCACTTGTTCCAGAGAACGTCATTGACTGCTGCCACGATTTGTGTTACAATTGTTTCCATTTTTTGACCTCTTTCTGACAAACAAAAAACGCTGGACGCAACTGCTCCAGCGAAAAGGAAGCGCGTTTCCCCTGTCAAAACAGGAAACGTACTTACTCTGTCCTTTTACCTGAGAGATTCAGCGGAAAACCGCTTTGCACCTTCGGTACTCAATTCTGAGATTCTCCAGAGCTACATCCATTCTTAGTCCCCACCTGAAAACAGGCACCTGAGAGTGTTACTCCTTCGGCAGGCTCACGCCATTCCCCTAAGAACTTCGTTTGTCGGTATTGAATTACAGGAACATCATACATGAAGTCTGCGCTTCTGTCAACCAGCATTCTGCTTTTTTCGGAATATGGTGAACTTGTTGTGCATATTGCGCCGGTTTTTCCACTTTTTGCACAAATATTTATTCTTTTTCTATATTGACTTGCAGTCGAATTGTGTTATAATGAACCCATCTCAATTGGAAAGGGTCTTTCCAAAGCAAGATACTGCGACCGCCGGTCTATTCCGGCTAAGGCCATACGGACAGCCGGGTCGAATGCCGAAGACCGCTTGCGGTTTGGCAACTTCTGTTGCCTTATTGATTGAGTTAAAAGCTCAGTTTTATAAGTTGGTTACTATAAACCGATCGTGCCCCGTGGCATAAACTTGTGAAATGGTCAATAAGAGTAGTAAAAGTAATCTTTGCTATATAGACTCTGATCTGATTCGGATGCGATTCCCCTTCTGCGCTGCCGGATGCGAAAATTGTCGAACCCTTGCAGTTTTCAGATTCCGTTTTTCCTATAGCAGTCTTGAAGTCCGGTCGTTTTGAATGACACAAGCGGTATGCCGATATGCGGCGTGCCGCTTTTTTGTGTATTCAGCCAAAATTTTGGAAAGAAGGAACGATAAATGGACAAAATTATTGAACTGAAAAACATCTCCAAAGCCTTTGACGGAGAGACAGTTCTGGACAATATCAGTCTGGATATTCATGACAATGAGTTTATTACCCTTCTGGGCCCCTCCGGCTGCGGAAAAACTACAACCCTGCGAATCATCGGCGGCTTTGTCTACCCGGATCAGGGCGATGTGATTTTCATGGGAGAACGCATCAACGATGTCCCGCCCCACAAGCGCAACGTCAATACGGTCTTCCAGAAATACGCCTTGTTCCCGCACCTGAATGTGTTTGAAAACGTCGCCTTCCCCCTGCGGGAGCGAAAGCTGCCCAAAAAGGAGATCAAGGAGAAGGTCAATAAAATGCTGGACATGGTTATGCTGTCCGGCTTTGCCCACCGCCGTGTCACCAGCCTGTCCGGCGGTCAGCAGCAGCGCGTCGCCATCGCACGGGCACTGGTCAACGAGCCAAAGGTCCTGCTGCTGGACGAGCCTCTGGGCGCGCTGGACCTGAAGCTGCGCAAGGATATGCAGCAGGAGCTGAAAAAAATCCAGAAATCCACAGGAATCACCTTTATTTTCGTCACCCACGATCAGGAGGAAGCCCTGAGTATGTCCGACACCATCGTGGTTATGAGCGAGGGCAAGATTCAGCAGATCGGCACCCCCCAGGATATCTACAACGAGCCAGTCAATGCCTTCGTCGCCGACTTCATTGGCGAGAGCAATATTGTGGACGGCGTGATGCTGGCCGACTACAAGGTACGCTTTGGCGGCCAGGTTTTTGATTGTCTGGATACCGGCTTTGCCCCCAACGAGCCTGTGGACGTGGTCATCCGCCCGGAGGATGTGGACATCGTGAAGCCGAAACCCGGCGTGCTTCAGGGTACCGTGACCTCCGTGACCTTCATGGGGGTTCACAACGAGGCCATCGTGGATATTGACGGCTTCAAGTGGATGATTCAGACCACCGACCCGGTGGAGGAAGGCGCGCACATTGGCATCTCTCTGGAACCTGACGCCATTCATATTATGAAGAAGTCCAAGTATTCCGGTATGTTCGGTGACTACTCCTCCTTCTCCAACGAACTGGACGAACTGTCCAATCCCGGAGGTGAAGAGGAAGAATGAGAACCGCAAATCGCAGGCATCCCCAGAACGGCTACCGGATGGCTCTGGCTCCCTACTCCCTTTGGTCTGCCCTGTTTGTGGTGGTGCCGCTGGCGTTTATTGCTTACTATGCTTTTACGGACAACCAGTTCGCATTTACCACTGAGAATATCACCCGCTTCTTTACCGCAACCAGCAATATTGTGCAGGCGGACGGCTCCTCCGTGGAGGTCAGGACCTATCTTCTGATCTTCATGCGGTCTGTCAAGCTGGCGGTGATTTCCACCATTATCTGCCTGCTGCTGGGATATCCCATGGCCTATATCATGTCCCGTGCCAAAGAGCGCACTCAAAAGACAATGGTGACGCTGATTATGATTCCTATGTGGATGAACTTCCTAATCCGCACCTATGCCTGGATGACGATTCTGCAGGATACTGGTATCCTGAACGGTTTCCTTTCCGCGCTGGGCCTGGGCACCGTCCACATCATCGGGACGGAGGCTGCCGTTATCATCGGCATGGTTTACGACTATTTCCCCTACATGGTGCTCCCCATCTATTCCATCCTCGCAAAGCTGGACGGGCGGCTGCTGGAAGCGGCAAGAGATTTGGGCTGCGGCAGTATTTCCGTTCTGCGGCGGGTGATCCTCCCGCTGAGCATGCCCGGTGTCATTTCCGGCATTACCATGGTTCTGATTCCCTCTATCAGCACCTTCTATATTTCCCAGAAGCTGGGCAACGGCAAGTTCTTCCTCATTGGCGATGCGATTGAAGGGCAGTATGTGGCCAACAATCTGCATTTTGCCGCTGCCATCGCCTTCATCCTGATGCTGATTCTGCTGGTATGTATGGCTGCGGTCAAATATGTCACTGCACGGTATGTGTACGGAGGTGACGAAGAATGAAAACATCTTCCAAAATCTACAGCGGCATCGTGTTCGCGATCCTCTTTGCTCCGATTCTGGTGCTGCTTGTATTCTCCTTTAACGAGTCAAAAAGTCTTTCCGTGTTTTCCGGCTTCACCCTGAAATGGTATCAGGAGCTATTGAAGGACCGCAACACTCTGGAGGCAGTACGCAATACGCTGATTCTGGCAGCGTCTGCCACCGCGATTTCCACTGTCATGGGTACAGCCGCCGCCGTGGGTATCAATAAGCTTCGCTCCAAGTGGTCCAAGGCTGTGATGAACACCGTAACGGACATCCCCATGACCAATCCGGATATCATCACGGGTATTTCCCTGATGCTGATGTTCGTCTTTGTGGGCAGACTGTTCGGTGCGTCCACCAGCCTGAGCTTCTGGACCATGCTGATCGCCCATGTGACCTTCTGCCTGCCCTACGTGATTTTGCAGATTCTGCCGAAGCTGCGTCAGATGGACAAATCCCTTCCGGAGGCCGCTATGGACTTAGGCTGTACTCCTTTGGGCGCTTTTTTCAAGGTGGAGCTGCCGGAAATCCTGCCGGGCATCATCACCGGCGCCATTATGGCCTTCACTCTGTCACTGGACGACTTCGTAATCAGCTACTTTACTTCCGGCAACGGCTTTGAAACGCTGCCCATTCGGATTTATGGCATGACCAAGAAGACCGTAACGCCCAAAATGTATGCACTGGCGACCATCATCTTCTTCGTCACCCTGGGACTGCTTTTGATCAGCAATCTTGTGGATGAAAAGGATGAAGCAAAATAATCTACCCTTGAAGAGAAAAAGGAGGAAACAGAATGAAAAAGTGGATTTCCCTGTGCCTGATTGCCATGATGCTGGCGGGTATGTGCCTGACCGGCTGTGGTGGTAAGAAGGGTCTTACCCTGAATGTCTATAACTGGGGCGAGTATATTTCCGACGGTAGCGAAGGCTCCTTCGACACCATTCGGGAATTTGAAAAATGGTATCAGGAGAACTACGGAGAAAAGGTCACCGTTAACTACTCTACCTTCGCTTCCAACGAGGATATGTACAGCAAAATTTCCAGCGGTGCCGTCAGCTACGATGTCATTATTCCTTCCGACTATATGATTGCGAGAATGGCACAGGAAGGCCTGCTGCTGCCCCTGAACTTTGACAATATCCCCAACTATCAGTATATTGAGGACACCTTCAAGGGCCTGTATTACGATCCCGACAACCAGTATTCCATTCCCTACACCTACGGCATTGTGGGTGTGATCTATGACGCCAATGTGGTTGACGAAGCCGATACCGGCAGCTGGGATCTGCTGTGGAACGAAAAATACGCCGGCAAGGTCTTGCAGTTCAATAACTCCCGGGACGCCTTCGGTACTGCTATGTACAAGCTGGGCATCGACGTGAACACGACGGACAAGGCCAGCTGGGACAAAGCTTACGATGAGCTGCTGGCTCAGCGCCCTCTGGTCAAAAGCTACGTGATGGACGAGATTTTCAACATGATGGAGTCCGGCGAGGCGGCGATTGGCGCATACTACGCCGGTGACTACTTCACCATGGTGGATGCCCAGTCCGAAAATGTTGACCTGCAATTCTACTATCCCGAGAACACCAACTTCTATGTGGACGCCATGTGCATCCCCTCCTGCGCCCAAAACAAGGAGCTGGCAGAAATCTTCATCAATTATATGCTCTCTGAAGAACCTGCCATCGCAAACGCCGAGTATACCTACTATGCCTCTCCCAACAGCATCGTTTACACCAATGACGGCTATATTGAGGAAATGGGCGGAGAAGTCATGGAAGTCCTCTATCCCGAATTGGAGAACTTTGCCGAAGCGTATAACAAACTGGCCTACAAAAATCTGGACAGCGAAGCCCTCGGATACCTGAACACCCTGTGGGAAAATGTGAAAATCAACTGATTTAGGATGCAGACAGCCCGGAAGCGACGCTTCCGGGCTGTTATCGTATTCAGGTTCGGTAGAAGGTGTTCCCGCCGATGAATTCCCGCACCAGACTGGTTGGCGGAATCTCATCGTCCACTTCTGCCTCCTGAATGTAATTGAGGATCTTGACAATATTGCGTACCGCATCGTAGCATTCATCCTCCGGTCGTACCGCAGTCAGCAGGGGGAAGATGTGCTTTTTCAGCACCGCCAGCTCATACAGCGTGGAGCTGTTGAAGATCACATCCGCATTCTCCTGATAGGGGAAAATCCACTGCTGCTCTCCCCTGCGCACGCTGTCCCACATGGAGAGGGTATGCTGTACCGACGCGCCCCGGGTCTCATAGTCCCGTACAATTCGGCGAAGCAGCCGCAGATAGCTGGTGGGGATACGGTTATGGTCATCCAGGTTGAGCGGCAGCAGAGGGCTGACATAGAGCCGGAAAATCAGGGATTTCTCCACATTTTCCGGAAGTAAGGTCGGATTCAGACCGTGGAGGCCCTCCACGATAATCACAGAATTCTCAGACAACGTCAGAATCTTCCCTGACCATTCTCTGCGCCCTGAAATGAAATTGAAGCTGGGAAGCTCTACGCTTTCCCCTGCCAGCAAATGCGCCATATTTTCCCGGAACAGAGCCACGTCAATGGTATTGATGTGCTCCAGATCCAGCTTTCCGTCCGGGCCGGGGGCGATTTTATCCCGGTCAATGTAGTAGTCATCCAGACTCATGAGGATTGGTTTTTTCCCATGGACACGAAGCTGGGTCGCCAGACGATGGGCAGAAGTCGTTTTACCGGAAGAACTGGGGCCTGCCAGCATCACTGCCTTCGCACCACGCTGGCAGACCATGTCTGCCACCTGAGAAAACCGCTTTTCATGCAGCGCTTCGTTCACGCGGATCAGTTCTCGAATTCTGCCCGAGGTCGTTAGTTCATTCAAATCGGCGACAGTTTCGCACTCCATCAGCGCGCACCAGCGTTCGCCTTCATTGAACACAGAGAAAAAATTCGGCATGGTGGGAATCTTTGCGCAAATCTCAGGATTCTGATCGTCCGGATAAAGGAAAAGGAATCCTCCATCTGCCGGTAAAATATCCCAGACGGTCAGATATGCCGTAGAGGGCAGCATTTCCCCATAGAAATAGTCAGCATAGTCCCCATACACGTATTCGTCAAAGTAATCTGTGGAACGCCAGCGGAGAAGACGGGCTTTGTCCTCCTGCCCTTCTCTGTGAAATCTGGAGGCAGCGTCTTCCAGTGGAACTCTGCGCCGGATCAGAGGAATCCCCTCCTGCACGATCTCCTTCACCCGCTGCTTTAGTTTCGATGCTGAAAAATCCGGGGCACCGCTGACCTGAATATAGACACTGGAGCCGAGGGTACAGCTGACTTTGCCCGCCGCATTCGGCCACAGCTGACGCAGTGCCAGAAAAACCGCGAACTGGGCTGTACGGATATAGCATTCCTTGCCGGCGGCATCCCCGTAGTGAAGCAGGCGGATAACGCCATTGGAAGCTGCCATGGCTTGCCGCATAGACGGACGGTCACCCTGCGTATCCTTTGTGCGAACGGGAATATAATTCAGCGTAAATACCTCACCGGCAATCTTTGCGGCGAGCGGACGATCTGCAAGACGATTCCCTTCCAGACCCAGCTGCTTTACCAGGTCCAGGAGACTCTGCTCCGGTTTTGCTTCCGCAGTATGTCCATCAATTGTCAGAATCATTTAGATTCCTCCTCTTTCTAACTACACAGTTTTTGTATACTATACCAGATTTTTCTTGACAAAACAACGGTTCTCTGTGTGAACTTACTGTAAATTATCAGCCTGCGGCGTTATCATCCGCAGGCTAAGTGTTTCTCTATTGTATAACATACCTTTCAAGAAAGCTGAACCAGCTGCGTGCCGGGATAGTAATGCGCCAAAATCTCAATAAAATTATTGCCGGTTGCCGCCATGGCATCCGCTCCGTACTGGCTCATTCCCACCCGGTGACCGTACCCCCTCGTGACAATCGTAATGGTGTCTCCCACGGCGGATATCGTCATAGCGGTAGAAGGCAGGCCTAACAGTTGACGCAGCTGCGTCCCGGTGTAGCGTTCCCCGCAGATCAGCATGGAGTCTATTCCACCGCCTTGTGTGTACGCTTCAATCTCAAACCATTCACTTGGGTCCCCGGTCAGGGTACAACCGGTCTTTTCCTGAAACTGCGATACTGTAAAGCACGTCGTGTCGCAAAAGTGATTAGCCTCCTCCTCTCCGGGACTGGGCACTGACCTTAAGTAGGGGTAATCCGTGCCCCAAACAGCCACAGCATCCTCTGTGCTGCCTCCAGAGCAGGCGAAATACGTTGCTTCAATCAGTTCTCCATCGTAGGTCAGCACATAGCTGGAGGTATCCAGCACCGCGCTGCGAACCTTTTCCAGCAGTTCCTCCGTTCCGCCCCGGCTAAGATACGTTTCTTCCGATAGATACGCCTGGCAGCAGCTGGGATTGGTGCAAATGCTTCCATCTCCATGTTTTCCACCGGTCTTGACCGCCTTTGCGGTATAAGTCCTTGCGGCAACGGCTTGCGCTTTCAACGCCTCCGATTCAAAATCCGCCGGCATTTCGCCCAGAACAACACCGGTCAGGTAAGCATCCATATCCATCTGCTTCACATTTCCGTCCGAAAAACGTATTCGTATGGGGAAATCCAACCTTTCTGCCACGCTTGTTTCCGGAACGCTTTCTACAATTGGCAGTTCCTGTGCCTTTCCCCTGAGTAAAAGCGTGGAAATATTCAGAATCAATACCGGCAGAACGGCCCCCATAAAAAAAGCCGTGCAGATTTCCTTCCAGATTATTTTCATACCGCATCCCTCCACGCAGAATCCTACCACAGCTGCAATGGACAAGTCCGTCACATTTTCAGAGATTCCAGCTTGACTTTTTCCGGATACAATGCTAGAATAGCGCAAATGAATATCTCCGACGATGAGGGAGTAGCAAGCGCCTTTCGCGCAGCAAGTCAACAGACGCGGCTTTTGCCTGGCTTGCTTTAATTTGCGAGACTCACGGTATTCTCCCAATTCGTATGTTTGAGCTCGGCATCCGTACTGGGGTGTCGGGTATTTTTCACTTTTACGCTTTGCGTTAAAAATCTGAAATAGGAGTGTGCAAAATGATTCAATCCATTCTTTTGTTTGCAGTCGGTCTGCTGCTTCTCATTAAGGGCGGCGACTGGTTCGTTGACGGCGCTACCGGCCTTGCCCGCCGCTTCCACCTTCCCGATATCATCGTAGGTGCGACAGTGGTTTCCATCGGCACCACCCTGCCTGAGGTCATGGTCTCCGCCACCGGCGCCATGCTGGGCCAGGGCGCCATGGCCTACGGCAACGCCATTGGCTCCATCATCTGCAACACTGCGCTCATTGCAGCGATCTCTGTAGCCTGCAATCCTGGTCCTGTTAACGTGAAGACCATGAAAATGCCCGTTATTTTCTTCTTCAGCTCCGCCGCACTGTACTGCGTGGCTGCTTACCTTCTGGGCGATTTTCCACGCTGGATGGGACTTGTGATGCTGGCAATTTTCGTGGTTTATCTGGTTCTGAACATTCGGCAGGGTTTCAAAAATCCTGATGACATTGCGGATGAGGAAGATACTGACACAAAGCCCCATTCCCTGCCGATGGAATTGGTGCTTCTGGTCGTCGGTGCTGCCCTGATTGCGGTCGGCGCCAACCTTCTGGTGGAACATGGTACCATTATCGCTCAAACGCTCGGTGTACCTGAAACAGTCATCGCTCTGACCTTTGTGGCACTGGGTACTTCTTTGCCCGAACTAGTTACCACCATTACTTCTCTGAAAAAAGGCCACGCCTCTTTGGGTATTGGCAACGTTATCGGTGCCAATGTGTTTAATCTTGTATTGGTTTCCGGCGTGGCTGTAACGTTGGCTCCCTTCGAGGTGCCTGTTGGCAAACTGCTGATGGGGCACAATGCATCCCTTGTGCTGGACATTCCCGTCATGCTCTGCGTCATGCTTCTGCTGACTGTTCCCGCGTTGACCAGAAAGAAGCTGGAGCGTTGGCAAGGCATCCTGCTGCTGTGCATCTACGCCGCTTTCTGCCTGTTCCAGTTCTTTGTTTAATGCGCACAATTTTACGGAATTCAAAACAAAAACACCGCCCACGGGCGGTGTTTTCTGGCGGAGATGGAGGGATTTGATTACAATATGGAGCATCCGGTGTCGAGCCGCCGGATGCCATCAGTCCACCGGACTGGCACGCGATTTGTCAAGGATATTTTTCACTATCCGAAAGATTTCTGCGTGTAAGGGATAGTGCAGGCGGATAATATCAGTTTTTTGTTAAGCCTTATACTTGCAGAACGCAAGCATAAAGCCTATTTCTAAAAAACGGTTGGGAATCAAAAAAGTTAAGTAAGAACAGTCGCTCCTTAAAGCAACTGTTCGACAAATTGGAATTGGCTTACTTATTCTTATGCCACTTGTGTAATTCAAAGAAACCACACACGGCTGCAAAAATAGCAAGTGAAAATGAAAAGCGTTTTTCTTCCAGAATCCAGAAATTTTTCAGGCGATACCAGATCAGCGGCATTTTGAAGAAGTACAACGCTTACAAAGAGCAGGGGGGCTGTTGTAACGTAAGCGTCAAATCTAGCAGTATATAAGAGGCGTCCCAGAGTTTTGTATTCTGGGACACCTCAGGGCTATTCACTTAAAAAGAGAAACGTATTGTATGGTTTCTCTTTGCGTTCATGTACACTTCCTTGAAATCCTCGATCGCTCCTTTGCCGAAGCAGATACGATACGGCACTACCAGCCCATCCGAAATAATGCTGTCCCGGAAAGGAATTAACACAGCTTCCAGCAGCACAGGACTTTCTCCAAGCATCTCCGCCCAAGAGGAGAGCAGCCCCTTTACCATATAAACCGCCCCATCTTCCGCCGAGATGAACACCGAACCCTTTTTTGATGTCGTTCCAGAATATATCTGCCTGGTTTGCATTGTTTCCATCCCGCTACGATTTGAGCATATTCGTTCTGCAGCTCAGCTGCGGCAAGATATTCCTCTATAACCTCAACGTGTGACCATAAATAGTCCGCAATTGCCTTGGCGTCGCGTGCATCAACTCCATGCTTTTGGTCTATTGTCCCTGTTTTGGGGCACACATGATACTTCTTGTTCACAAAATCCAACAGTGGAAACCATAACTGGTAAAAAAGCGCAGCCTCAGATTGTTCCAGTCTCATATCCTGCTCCTTCGTATATTTTGAAAGTGTCCAAAGTTACTTTGTTTTGCATCCTGCCGGTTCGTTCCAGGGCAGCAGCTTTTCGGGCATATCCGGATTTTTCAGATCCGCATTGTTTGCGGTTTTCAGCAGCCAGGTGAGATATTGATACGGGTCCAGCCCATTCTCAATGGCGGTCTGGATCAGGCTGAATATAATGGCGCTTCCCTTTCCGACCGGGGCCATTGAAAGCTGCCGGATTTTAACCGCTTGTATGATGTAACCCGGCAGGATTCCGCAATCATCTTATGAATATTGCGAATAACGGATTATCGACTCCGATACTCCCTCGGGGTCAGACCGAACCGTGCCTTGAATGCGCGGTTGAAATAGGACAGATTCTTAAAGCCCGTCCGTTCCGCTACCGCCAAAACGGTATCGTCGGTGCTGCGCAGAGCCTCCGCCGCCGCGTTCAGACGGCAGGCGTTGAGATACTCCGTAAAGCCCTGCCCGGTCATTTGCTTGAACCAGCGCATAAAATGACTGGGGCTGCACTGACACACCCCGGCAGCCTCCGCCACGGAAAGGGTTTCTGCATAATGGGTGGTCACATATTGCAGAATCGTTTTCAGACGCCGGGTGTCCGCGTTTTCGCTGGGGGGCAGCGTGTCGCTCTGGGCAACCAGCAGCGACAGCAGGCTCAGCAGCAGTCCCTTGACTTGCAGCTCATATCCCAGCACCCGGTCCCGGTTCACGTCCTCCAATTGCCGCAAACATCCCAGCGCCGCATCATAGCATGAGTGCCCCGGCGTCAGCCGGGACGGCAGGGACAGCCGCCCGCTCTGCAGGGGCAGCAGATACCGCCGGTAGCACAGATCGCTGGAACCGCCCAGCAGCTCCACCTCAAAGATAATATTCTCATATTCCATGACTTCCCCGGGAAGCTGTCCCAGTCCATGCAGCATACCGGGGGCAAACACAAAGATGTCCCCCGCCCGGGCCGTCACCGACTCCAGACCCACCTGAACCAGGCCGCTCCCCTTTTTGACAAAGATCAGTTCCATACTGTTCTGCCAATGCAGAGCCACCTGAGGAAAGTCCTTGGGAATGGTGCAGGGGTAAATGTCAAAGGGAAACCACCTGTCGCCGTGGCGCTTATTCTCCTGCAGCGCGGCTGTATCCGCCATTTCAATCGCCTCCAATGATAGTATTGTATCACAATTGGATTGTTATGTGCAAGATATTACTGAAAATTCGTGGTATAGTGTAGGCATATAGATAGAAAAAGGAGGAACCCCTTTATGACCATGACCGAAACGCTTGTTAAGCTCACCGGGAAGCCTCTGGCTGCGTGCTCCAACGAGGAACTTTATCTCGCTCTTTTGAAGCTGGTGAACGAAAAGTCCGCCCAGCAGATTCGCCCGGTGGAGGGACGGAAGCTGTACTACATCAGTGCGGAATTCCTCATCGGCAAGCTGCTGTCCAACAACCTGATTAATTTGGGGCTGTATGACGAGGTGCGCTCTGCTCTACTGGCCGCGGGAAAAAATCTGGCGGACATTGAAGAGGTGGAGCCGGAGCCCTCTCTGGGCAACGGCGGTCTGGGCCGTCTGGCGGCCTGCTTCCTGGATTCCCTCGCTACCCTGAACCTACCCGGCGACGGCATCGGCCTGCGGTATCACTTCGGCCTGTTCCACCAGTCTCTGGCGGACGGCGTGCAGAAGGAACTGCCCGACCCCTGGCTCACCGATCACAGCTGGGCAGAAAAGACGGATTTTACCTATCCCGTCATCCTCGGCGGCAAGACCTATACCGCCCGGCTTTACAAGCTGGCGGTCACCGGCTACGAGGGCCGCACCAACACCCTGAACCTGTTCGACATTGACACGGTGGATGAGAGCATCGTTCACGATGGCATTGCCTTCGACAAGACCGCCATCGACAAGAACCTGACCCTGTTCCTTTACCCCGACGACTCCGACGAAGCAGGTCGTCAGCTGCGCATTTACCAGCAGTACCTGATGGTGTCCGCCGGCGCCCAGCTGATTCTGGCGGAGTGCGCCGCCCGGGGCTGCAACTACCACAACCTTGCGGACTACGCCGCCATTCAGATCAACGACACCCACCCCAGCATGGTCATCCCTGAGCTGATTCGTCTGCTGGGCGAGAAGGGCATCGAATTCGACGAAGCCGTTGAGATCGTCACCAAGACCTGCGCCTACACCAACCACACCATTCTGGCAGAAGCCCTGGAAAAGTGGCCCCGGGCCTATCTGGAGGCCGCCGTGCCCCAGCTGATGCCCATTATCGAGAAGCTGGACGCGGTGGTCGCCAAGCGCACCGAGGATAAGAGCCTTGCCATTATCGACAAGGACGGCAAGGTGCACATGGCCCACATGGACATCCACTTCACCCACTCCACCAACGGTGTTGCCGCTCTGCACACCCAGATTCTGAAGGATTCCGAGCTGCACGGCTTCTATGAGCTGTACCCCGAGAAGTTCAACAACAAGACCAACGGCATCACCTTCCGCCGCTGGCTCATCAAGTGCAATCCCTTGCTGACCAGCCAGATTGAGAACCTCATCGGCACCGGCTTCCACAAGGATGCCGCAGAGCTTACAAAGCTGCTGGCCTATGAAAACGATACACCCGTGCTGGAACGGCTGGCTGCCATTAAGAAGCAGAATAAGCGGGAGCTGTGCCGGTGGCTGAAGCAGGAGCAGGGCATCACCGTCAATCCCGGTGCCATGTTCGACATCCAGTCCAAGCGGCTGCATGAGTACAAGCGGCAGCAGCTGAACCTGCTGTACCTCATTCACCAGTATTTCGAAATCAAGGCCGGGCACCTGCCCCCGGTGCCACTGGTGTCCATCTTCGGCGCCAAGGCTGCTCCCGCCTACACCATCGCCAAGGACATTATTCACGCGCTGCTGACCCTGTCCAAGGTCATTGCCGCCGATCCGGTGGTTTCCCAGTGGCTGCAGATCGTGTTCGTGGAGAACTACAACGTCACCGCCGCGGAGAAGATGATTCCCGCCTGCGACCTGTCTGAGCAGATCAGTCTGGCTTCCAAGGAGGCCTCCGGTACCGGCAACATGAAGTTCATGCTGAACGGTGCTCTGACCCTTGGAACCATGGACGGCGCCAATGTGGAAATCAGCCAGCAGGTAGGCTCCGACAATATTTATATCTTCGGCCAGACCTCTGATCAGGTTATCCGCCGCTACGCCGCCGGGGACTATAAGGCCTCCGAGTGGTATGAGGGCGACCCCAACCTGCATCGGGCCATTGACTTCCTGACCAGTCCGGAAATGTCTCAGGTCGGCTCCTTCGAGCTGCTGAGCCGTCTTCAGAAGGAACTGAAGGGCAAGGATTGGTTCCAGACCCTGCCGGACTTCAACGCCTATGTGGTCCGCAAGGGCCAGGCACTGGCAGACTACGCCATTGATCCTCTGGATTGGAGCCGCCGCTGCCTGGTGAATATCGCCAATGCCGGCCTGTTCTCCTCTGACCGCACCATTGCGGAATACAATCAGGATATCTGGCATCTTGGAAAATAATAACAACACGGGCGGCATTCACGCGAATGCCGCCCGTGTCTGGATTACATGTAGATAATAATGATGCCTGTCAAAATTCCGATGACCGTCGCGGCAGCCGGGAGCTTGGAGCGCCACATGAGGATCGCTTCCGGCATCAGTTCGCCGAACACCACATACAGCATAGCACCGGAGGCAAAGCTCAGGGACAGGGCCAGCGCCGTGGGGCCCATAGCGCCCACCATAAAGCCCAGCAGAGCGCCCAAAATGGTGGGAAAGCCGGTCAGCGCCGTGACCAGCACGGAACGGGCCTTGGGCATTCCGCCGGAAATCAGGGGGACAGCCACCGCCATCCCCTCAGGAATGTTGTGCAAGCCGATCACCACCGCCATGGTCAGGCCGCCCCGGTTCAGCAGGGTCTCCGCTGCCGTCCGGGCAAAGGACGCGCCGATGACCATGCCCTCAGGCACGTTGTGCAGGGCAATGGCTGCCGCCATCACCAGTCCCGCCAGAAACAGTCCGCTGCGGGGCTGACGGCCTTCCCGGTGCTCCTTCAGATGGTTGGCGTGGGTCAGCTCTTCCAGAGAGTCCGCCGTTTTTGGGTGGTTTTCGTCAATGTGAGCGACTTCATGGTTGGTTTTGCGGTCAATCAGCGCATTCAGCAAGGCGATTACCACATACCCCACCAGCACGCCGGTGACCACCAGGCCCACATCGTTGCTCAGGTTGTCCGGATGCAGCGCCTCCGTCAGCAGGTCAAAGCACACGACAGACGTCATTACCCCGGCGGCAAAAGACAGCAGCAGGCTGACGGTCTTGCTGGAATCCTTTCGGAACAGGCAGGAAATCAATCCGCCCAAGCCGGTACCGCCCATACCCGCAAGGGCGGTAATTCCGATTACGCTCCAAATCATTTTGTAGGAAGCCTCCTTATCTGTTAGCCTAGGATAACTATTCGTGTCATATGGTACCACAGCAGGAAACGGCTGTCAATTCGCTTTTTGCCCTATTTTCCCCAAAATTCTTCCGCTTCCCCCGCTAAAATCACAATAACAAAAGCCCCGCCTGCCGTGCAAAGCGCGGCGGGCGGGGCGCAAATGATCCTTTACTCGATGAAAATGGAAGTGCTGGCAGGCAGTTCCTTCCGGGCAGCCTTGGGTACGGACAGTCTCAGGATGCCATCCTCATACTTGGCACTGATATCCTCGGGGCGGACATTCTCGCCCACATAGAAGCTCCGGCTGCAAACGCCGGCGTAACGCTCCCGGCGGAGATACTTGCCGTTCTGATCGCTCTGATCCTTGTCCAGGCCCTTGGACGCGCCGATGGTCAGGTAGCCATTTTTCAGGTCAACCGTGATCTCGTCCTTCTTGAAGCCGGGCAGGTCCACATCCACCTCATAGGTATCCGGCAGCTCCCGGACATCGGTCTTCATCAGATTCCGGGCGTGCTTGCCATACAGCGGGTCATTGCCCCGGACAGGCATCAGCATGTCAAAGGGGTCTGTAAACAAATCATCGAACAGGTTCTCACCAAAAAATCCAGGCAACATAAGTCATTCCTCCATTCAATCCTTCGTTGGCGTCTGACGGAATGTCGGGCGTAGGCGATCTTTTGTTACCTTCTGTCCCTCTCTCAAGGAACACCTGTATTATAGCGCTGATTTTAGCACTGTCAAGGTCAGAGTGCTAAAGTTCATAAAGTATCCTATGTTTGTTCACAGATTATGCGAATTCTATGCCCCAAACAGGAACTGCCCTGCCGCGATGACCACAGGCAGGCTGATGGCAAAGCAAATGGTGGAAAACAGCACCGACCGGGCACACAGCTCCGGATGGGTGTCAGTCTGAATAGAATAGATGGTGGTTAGCGTGGCGCAGGGACAGGCCAGATACACCAGCACACACAGCTTATCCCCGGCGCACATGGGCATAATCATCAGCACCAGCATCGCCAGCGCTGGAATCAGGAAATTCCGAAGGGCCATCACCAAATACGCCACTTTTTCCCGGAAAAGGGCGAACAGGTCGTTTTCCGACAGCATGACACCGATAATAATGAGGGACAGGGGCGTAATCATACTACCGATGCTTCCGATGACCGTCTGTACCGGGGCGGGCCAGTGGATTCCCAGCGCCAGCATGCCAAGCAAGGCAAAGGTGGCAAGGGTGGGTACCGTAAGGATAGCTTTCAAATTGATCTTTCCGCCCGTAAACAGGGGCATCTGAATGGTAAAGAACAGCACGTTGAAAACAATCAGCGCCGCGCAGTTGTAGAGCACCGCAATTTCCCCGAACAGCGCCTGACACAGGGGCAGGCCCAGAAAGGTGCAGTTGGGAAAGGTAATCAGACTGGTCATAGCGGCGCGCAGCTTGTCCTCCGCGTGAAACACGTGAAGCAGGAGCAGACTGCCTGCCATCGCACCGCCCATAGTCAGGGCCATGATGCCTATGGCGATGCCCAGACTGCGGAAGCCCTCTTCCCCTACCTCCATGCTGGCGGCGGACAGAATGGTGAAGGGCAGGATCAGGCCGGAACAGAGCTTCGTCAGATATTTTCGCTGGTTGGGATCAATGATGCCCAGTTTTCCGGCGCCCGCGCCCACTGCCACATAGCAGAAAATTATCAAAATCTGCTGCAAAACCAAATTCATTGACATAAAAACGTTCTCCTGTACCGATTGATGAAGAATGCGTGCGTATTTTAATAAAACAGTGTGAGATACTTTCCGATGCCAAACAGCAACGCCGCCCGAACCCGGGCGGCGCTTGTGGTTTTATCGGTCTTCCCGGAAGTAGGGAACGCCCAGGCTCTCGGGGGGCTGGTTGTCCCGCTTGTTGCGCATACTGGTGAGCACCAGCACGAAGATCGTGACAATGTAGGGCAGCATCTTGTACAGCTCCTTCACCGCCAGATTGGTGCCCGTGGGGATGAACAGGTACAGGATATACAGACCGCCGAAGAGAATGGAGGCAAGAATCCCCAGATTGGGCCGCCAAATGGTGAAGATCACCAGCGCGATAGCCAGCCAGCCACGGTCGCCGAAGGCATCGTTGGACCAGACGCCGCAGGCGTAGTCCATGACGTAGTACAGGCCGCCAAGGCCCGCAATCATGCTGCCCACGCAGGTAGCAACGTACTTATACTTTGCAATATCAATACCGGCAGCGTCAGCGGTAGCGGGGCTTTCACCCACGGCCCGCAGCTGCAAGCCTACCCGGGTGCGTTTCAGAACATAGGAGCACACCAGCGCAATGATAATCGCCGCATAGGCAAGGAAGCCATAGGAGCAGAACAGCTTGCCAAAGGCCCCCAGCTTGTCCGTAAAGGGCAGACTTTTACTAAAGTAGGCGCTGGTGGCGGACAGGGCGATGGAGGGCACCTCGCTGCCGGTGAGCTTAATCAGGGAGCCGCCGAAGAAGTTGCCGAAGCCCACGCCGAAGGTGGTCATGGCAAGGCCGGTGACGTTCTGGTTGGCCCGGAGGTTCACCGTCAGGAAGCAGTACAGAAGGCCCATGAGAAGGCTGCCCAACAGACAGCACAGCACCGGAATGGCAACCGCCAGAAATCCGTTCATATGACCGCTCTGCTCATAGAAAAACGCACCAATGACGCCGCAGATGCCTCCAACATACATGATGCCGGGAATACCCAGATTCAGGTTGCCGGACTTTTCCGTCAGGGTCTCGCCGGTAGCGCCCAGCAGCAGCGGGATGCCCTGCATGACGGCACGGGGGAAAAACGATACAAAATCAAACATTTCCTTAGCCCTCCTTCTTGGTGTGCTTCAGGAAGCTGAGCCGGTAGCTGATGAAGAACTCGCTGCCGATGATGAAGAACAGGATAATGCCGGTGAGAATATCGCCGAAGGAGTGGTTCAGACCATAAATGGTGGAAATCTCGCTGGCGCCGCGGCTCAGGAACACCAGCAGGAAGCTGGTGAATACCATGACCAGAGGATTGAACTTTGCCAGCCACGCCACCATAACCGCCGTAAAGCCTCTGCCGCCGGCGATGGTGGTGGTGATGGTGTGGTCGGTGCCGCCCACCAGCAGCAGGCCTGCCAGACCGCAGATACCGCCGGAAATCAGCATGGTGCGCACGATGACTCGGCCCACGTTGATGCCCACATACCGGGCCGTCCGCTCGCTTTCGCCTACCACGGCGATTTCATAGCCCTGCTTGGAGCGGGACAGATAAAAATACATGAGAACCGTCAGCACCGCTACCACCAGAATGTTCAGCAGGTACTTGTAGCTGCCGATCTGGGGCAGCCAGCCCGCCTGGGTGGTCTGGTTGATAATGCCGATCTTGCCCGCGCCCTTGGGCACCTCCCAGACGATGACGAAAAAGGCAACCAGCTGGGTCGCCACATAGTTCATCATCAGGGTGAACAGGGTCTCGTTGGTGTTCCACTTGGCCTTGCAGATGGCGGGGATACCACCCCAGATGGCGCCGGCGGTAATGCTGGCAGCGACCATAATGGCAATCAGCAGCCAGTTGGGAATTTTGTCCCCCAGCAAAATCATGCAGGCGGCGGTGGCAAGGCCGCCGATGAGCACCTGACCCTCGCCGCCGATGTTCCAAAACCGCATCTTGAAAGCGGGAGTCACCGCCAGAGAGATGCACAGTAGAATTGCAAGATTCTGGCCCAGAATCCACGCCTTCCGCTTGGTACCGAAAGCGCCGGCGAACATAGTCTTGTAAACGCCGATGGGATCTTCTCCGGTCAGCGCGGTGGTAACGAAGGCGCAGACCACCAGCGCCAGCAGGATCGCCGCGCCCCGAATAGCCCAGGCGTGATACCAGGGCAGGGCGGAACGCTTGGAAATATGCACAATGGGTCCTTTGCTCTGTTTACGCATTTTTCTTTCCTCCCAGCCGTGTCATCATCATGCCCACCTCAGGCTTGGACGCGCCCCGGCCCTCCACGATGCCGCTGACCTTTCCGCCGCACAGCACCAGAATCCGGTCGCACAGCTCCAGCAGCACATCCAAATCCTCGCCGACATAGACAACAGCCACGCCGGACTTCTTCTGCTGGTTGATGAGGTCATAGATGGTATAGGACGCGTTGATATCCAGTCCCCGGACGGCGTAGGCCGTCAGCAGGACGCTGGGAGCAGAGGCGATTTCCCGGCCAACCAGCACCTTCTGGACATTGCCGCCGGACAGGCGGCGCACCGGGGTGGTGACGCCGGGGGTCACAACGTCCAGATCCTTCACGACCTTTTCCGCCAAAAGCCGGGGCTTCTTACGGTCGGTAAAGAAGGATTTCCCCTTACGGAAGGAACGGAGCATCATATTGTCGGTCAGGTCCATGCTGCCGACTAAGCCCATGCCCAGACGATCCTCGGGAACGAAGGACAGGCACACGCCCATGTCCGCGATGCTTAAGGGGTCCTTGCCCACCAGTTCTTCCCGGGTGCCGTCGTCGGCCACATAGCTGATGCTACCCTTCTCCACGGGCTGCAATCCCGCGATGGACTCCAGCAGCTCCTTCTGACCGCAGCCGGAGATACCGGCAATGCCCAAGATTTCGCCGCTGTTGATGGTAAAGCTCACATCCTCCAGCTTGAGAGTACCCTCAATGTCCCGGACGGTCAGGCCCTTGACCTCTACCCGGGGCTTAGGGTTCACCGGGTCGGGACGCTCAATGTTCAGAGTCACGGGGCGGCCCACCATCATGTTGGTCATTTCCTGGGCGTTGGTCTTTTTGGTGAGCATATCGCCCACAAACTGACCGTGGCGCAGAATGGCCACCCGGTCGGACAGTTCCTCCACCTCGTGCATTTTATGGGTGATAATGACGATGGCCTTACCCGCGTCCCGCATATTCCGCAGGACAGCGAAGAGCTTTTCCGTCTCCTGCGGGGTCAGCACGGCGGTAGGCTCGTCCAGAATCAGAATGTCTGCCCCCCGGTAGAGCACTTTGACGATTTCCACGGTCTGCTTCTGAGAGACGGACATATTGTAGATTTTCTGGTAGGGATCTACCTCAAAGCCGTAGGTATCACAGATGGTTTTGACCTTTTTCGCCACCTCGTCCATGTTGAGACGGCCCGACTCCTTCAGGCCCAGCACGATATTCTCGGCGGCGGTGAGCACGTCCACCAGCTTGAAGTGCTGATGGATCATGCCGATGCCATAGCCGAAAGCATCCTTGGGGGAGCGAATCACCGCTTCCTCCCCGTTAATGAAAATCTGGCCCTCGTCCGGGAAGTAGATGCCGGACAGCATATTCATGAGGGTCGTCTTGCCGCTGCCGTTTTCTCCCAGCAGAGCCAGAATCTCTCCCCTGTAAATGTCCAGCCAGACCCGGTCGTTGGCAAGGACGGTTCCGAAGCGTTTGGTGATGTTCCGCATTTGTACTGCGGCGGTTTTATTCTCCAAAGGGTTCACACTCCTTCTAAAATCCATGTTGCAAAGGGCAGCGCGGCGAAGATTTCACTGCGCTGCCCTTTGCAGCAGAGAATGGGAAGCCCCCGCAAGGGGGCCTCCCAGTTCTGAAACAACTTAGAACGCGGTATCCAGCAGAGTGATGCCGTCGATCTTCAGATCGAAGTAAGGCGCGGAGCGCTTGGCGGACTCGTTGAAGTAACCGTTCTCGATGACCTCGGTGTCGGGGGTGTAATCGGGATCGGTGTCCACGTCAGCCAGGTAGCTGTCCAGAGTCTTTCCGTCCACAGTGAAGGTGGCGGTGTCGAAGACATGAACCTTGCCGGACTCGATGTCAGCCTTGACCTCTGCAATCTTGTCGGCAGTGCCGGCAGCGGCAGCCTGCTCATTCACATCGGTCAGCACAACAGAGCCGGTAGCGATGGTGCCGGTCCAGTCGGCGGCAATGGCCTCGCCGTTTTTGACGCAGTTCACAACGTACTCATAGTAGGGCGCCCAGTTGATGCGGGAAGAAACAATGAAGGTGTTGGGGCAGGCGGCAACGGTGGAGCCGTTGTAGGAAACGTTGGGCACACCGGCGGTCTCGCAGGCAGTGGGAGCGCCCATGGAGTCAGCGTGCTGAGAGATCAGTTTGCAACCGCCTGCAATCAGCTTATTGGCGCCTTCCTTCTCAGCGGTCTCGTCATACCAGGAACCGGTGAAGGTCACATCCATGGTCACGGTGGGGCAGACGGACTTGGCGCCCAGATAGAAGCTGGTGTAGCCGGAAACCACCTCGGCGTAGGTGAAAGCACCCACATAGCCCATCTTGGCCTCGTCCGCGGTGAACTGGCCGGCCTCGATCATCTCGTTCAGCTTCATACCTGCGGCAACGCCAGCCAGGTAACGGCCCTCGTAGATGGCGGCGAAGGCGTTGTGGTAGTTGCTCAGGCCCTGAGTGTGGGCCTTGGTGCCGGTGGCGTGGCAGAACTGAACCTCGGGGAACTCCTGAGCGGCCTGAATCATGTAGTCCTCGTGACCGAAGGAGTCGGCGAAGATGATGTTGCAGCCGGCATCAGCCAGCTCGCAGGCGGCGTCATAGCACTCCTGACCCTCGGGGATGTTGGTACGGAAGATGTACTGATCCTCGGTCAGGCCCAGAGCGGCGCAGGCTTCCTTGGCGCCGTTCATGAAGTTCAGGTCATAGGTGGAGTTCTCGTCGTGCAGGAAGATGAAGCCCAGCTTCACATCAGCGGCGGGCGCTTCCGCAGCGGGAGCCTCGGTGGCAGGAGCCTCTGCGGCAGGAGCAGCGGCAGCAGAGGTCTCGGCAGGAGCAGCGGTCTTGCCGCCGCAGGCAGCAAGGCTCAGAGCCATAACCAGAACCAGAGCCAGAGACAGAATCTTTTTCATGTTCTTATTCCTCCTAATATTATTCTGTATGTGCATTTGTTGCTAACAAAGAACAACCATCATCGGAACCGGCAGCGTCTGCCCGCCAGTCGGGAAACGTACAGGAAGCATGGTAATCCAAAATTCACAGTTTGTCAACACAATCAGACGCAATTCCAACTTTTTTTCGGTTTTTCACAAAAACGCGCCACATTCCGCCCTCTTTTTTGCTGATGATTCAAGGCAGGGAGGAAACGCAGGGGGTGATGCATGCATCGCCCCCTTGTACCCTCTTCATTTTCGCCGAAACGCTATCAATCAATTCCTGCAGGCGGACGTGGTCACATTCCCTTTCCTACAGCTTCAGCATCCGATAGCCGATGCCGATATGGGTCTGGATATATTGGATATCCGAGTCTTTTTCCAGCTTTTTGCGCAAGGTCGCCATATGCACTCGGAGGGAGGCCATGTCGCTTTCCCAGCAGCTGCCCCAGATCTTTTCGGTCAGGTAGGTGTGGGTCAGCACCTTTCCAACGTCCTTGGCAAGCAGGCACAGCAGCTTATATTCCGTAGGCGTCAGCTTCAGGGGGCTGCCCTCCAGATAGGCACAGCCCGCGCCGTAATCGATGGTCAGACTGCCGTTGTGGAAAACGGCTTCCCCGGACTTACTGTCCAGAGCAGCGAGTCTGCGCTGGGTCACCCGAAGCCGGGCCAGCAGCTCCGCCACGGAGAAGGGCTTGGTCAGATAATCGTCAGCCCCTGCGTCCAGCGCCGCAATTTTATCCGCATCCTCACTGCGGGCGCTGATGACGATAATGGGCATCTGGGTCCAGGAGCGGATACGCTTGATGACTTCCACTCCGTCCATATCCGGCAGGCCCAGATCCAGCAGCACAATGTCCGGCTGCTGGGTGGAGGCGGCGGCAATGGCACTCTCCCCGTCGGTCGCGGTCAGATAGCGGTATTCATTGGATTTCAGTGTCGTGGTGATTAGGTTGCGGACGGTTCCGTCATCCTCCACCACCAGAATCAGCAGCTTATTCATGGACTTCCACCTCCCCGGATGGAACAGTAAAGGTAAACTCGGTGCCCTTGGGCCGGTTGTCGGCAACGCGGATTTCTCCGCCGTGGGCGGTGATAATGGATTTGCACAGGCCAAGGCCCAGTCCCAGACTGCGGCGGCTGTCCGCGATGGGATTGCTGCCGGTATAGAACATCTGAAAAATCCGCTCCTTTTCCCCGTCGGAAATGCCGGGGCCGTCGTCCGATACGCCGACCACCGCGTAGCCATTCTCCCCTTTTGTGGTAATCGCAATGTGGGAGCCGACGGGGGTATACTTGATGGCGTTGTCCACCAGATTGATAATAACCTGCACAATGAGCCGGGCATCGCATTTTGCCAGCAGCAGCTCATCCTGATGGGATACTGTAATGACGTGCTCCGAACGCTTGCGGCTGATGTGCTGAAGGGCCTCGGAGACCATTTCCTCCACCAGCTGGGGCTGGGTGTTCAGCTTCATATTCCCTTCCTCGATTCGGGTCACCGCCAGCAGATTCTCCACCAGATTGTAAAGCCACGCCGCGTCATCGTAGATGTCGCTGTACATCTGATTCCGGGTCTCCGGGGATAGGCTTTCGCTGTCCGAGAGCAGAATGCCCGCATTGCCGGAGATGGCAGTCAGCGGCGTGCGCAAATCATGGGAGATGGAGCGCAGCAGGTTGGAGCGGAGCTTTTCGTTCTCCGCCAAAAGCTTTGCTTCCTCCTTCTCCTTGGCGTTGCGCATATTTTCCAGCGCCAAAGCGCATTCGCCCAGAATGGACAATAGGACGCTGTTTTCAAAGGCTTCCAAGGGTTCCGCACCTTCCATGACCACGCTGCCATAGATATGGGCGGCGGTTTTGATCAGATATATGGTGGAATTGTTTTTTCCGCCAGTAGTGATGCCGGGATGCACCGTCAGCTCCCTATCCGACAGCTTATGCAGTTGGGTCTGGGCAACCTGAAAGATTTCCTCCTCCGTAGCAGCCTTTTGCAGCATCTGATTGGTCTCGAACAAAAGGTTTGTCCGGTAAGCTGCCCGGGTGGACTGCTTGACCTGACTTTTCAGCCGGTCAGTCAGGGTGCCGACAATCAGCGCCGCCACGATCATGATGAGGAAGGTCATGGGCGCGCCATGCTCGTAAACACGCAGAGAAAAGCGAGGACTTGTAAAAAAGAAATTAAACACAACTACGCTTCCCACCGCAGACAGGACATAGCTGCTCCGGGTGGAGGTTGCCATGGAGGTCAGCAGCACCGCCAGCAAGTAAATGGCGATGATATTCGCTTCCGTAAACCCCACCTTGGAAAAAGCATAGCCCATCACCGTGGCAAGGCACAAAATTCCCAGCGATACCGTCCAGTCCCGCAAAAGACTGGGCAGGCCGTATTTCCGTTTTGCTTTCTGGGCACGGTAGGCGCCGTCCACGTTGGCGTCCGGGATGATGTGGATGTCCATGTTCGGTGCCATGGCGATGAGCTTTTCCGTCAGGGTGGGCTTGCTCCAGGGGTGCTTCCGCGTCGCCGCGCTTCTGCCGATGACGATTTTCGTCACCCCGGACAGCCGGGCGTACTCTGCGATCTGATAGGACACGTCGTCGCCAAACACTGTCTCCACCGTCGCACTCAGACTCTGCGCCAGCCGGACATTGGCCCGAAGCCGTTCCCGGTCCGTATCCGGCATGGCTTCATAACTGGGTGTCCGGACAAACAGCGCCGTGAAGCTACAATGAAAGGCCTGGGCCATGGTGGCAGCGGTGCGGATAATCTTCGCGTTGGACGGCGCTGACGACAGGCAGGCCAGAATATGTTCTTTTGGCTGCTCCATGACACCACCCCCTCCGTTTTTCGCCATTATATCACAGTTTTCAGAGAATTTCCACTGCTGTGCCCCAGATATTGAAGAAACGCATCGGTGGAATCTGCCTGCATACCTGTTTTCCAGATAACCTGCTGCTCCGGCAGGTTTTCAAGCTCCAGCACAAAGCTGTTCAACCCATGCCGGGGACAGAATGTCCCGGAAAGAAAACCGACGGCTGCCCTGCCCTCATACACCGCCTCCGGCACCGACGTATCCGTATGCAGCACCATTTCGACCTCTGGATTCTCCCTGGAAAATCCCGATAGAAGCTGCGCCATCCGCTCTGCTGTTCCGGGGTCGGAAAACGCCAGAGACAGAACCTTCTTTTCCGGCAGGTCCTCCTGCATCGCAAGGTAACCGTCCACTTTGCCAAGGCTGTGAAACAGGTACGCCTGACCAGCCAGAAACAAAATCACCGCCAGAACAGCCCACATATCTGTCCCTCCCTTCCAAAATACAACCGCATCAGATTTTGAAGCATTTTTGCAGATCCCTGTATTTTCCCATGACCATCAGAGTCTTTTCCTCAGAAAGCAGCGTGTCCGAGGTGATGAAGGAGTTCAGCTTCTGTCCGGTTTTCACCGCCAGAATATTGATTCCGTACTTTTTGCGGATGTCCACCTGCCCCACAGTCTTGCCCAGCCAGCCTTTGGGAATGGTCACCTCAAAAATCGCGTGCTCTTTGTCAATTTCGATGTAATCCAGAATGTGGTCCGCGCTGCACCGGATGGCTGTCCACCTGGCCAGCTGTTTTTCCGGATACACTACCTCGTCAGCACCGTTACGCAGCAGAAACTTCTCCTGGACGTCGGTTGCCGCCCGGGACACCACCATTCTGGCTCCCAGCTCTTTCAGCAGAGACGTGGTTTCCAGCGAACTTTGGAAATCGTCTCCGATCGCCACAATACACACGTCGTAATTGTCTACGCCCAGAGAACGCAGAAAATCCTCATTGGTGCTGTCGCCGATCTGGGCGTTGGTGACATAGGGCAGAATCTCCTGCACACGTTCCTCCTTATGATCCACCGCCATGACCTGATGGTTCAGTTCCCTGAGCTTCATGGCGATGTGCTTTCCGAATCGGCCCAGACCGATGAGCATAATGGATTTCATATAATAACCTCCCATTTCCATTTATCCAACCGTGATCTTCTCCAGCGGCAGCTTGGAGAGGGTGTTTTTATTGGCGGGCAGGGTGGCAAAAATCAGCGTCAGGCCCCCCACTCTGCCGAAGAACATCAGCACAATCAGCACCAGTCTGGAAGCCGTACCCAATCCGGGCGTGATGCCCAGACTCAGGCCCACCGTTCCCACTGCTGAGGCGCTTTCAAACAGACAGGTCAGCAGCGGCAGGCCCTCGGCGGCGCTGATGACCATGCCCCCGGCGAGAAACAGCGTAAGATACATCAGAAAAACAGCAACGGCATTTTTCAGGGTTTCGTCCGCAATTCTCCGCCCGTAGAACTGCCCATGGGCCCGTTTGCGGAACACAGCCACAGAGCAGGACACCAGCACCGCCAGCGTGGTGGTCTTCATGCCGCCCGCCGTGGAACCGGGACTGCCACCAATAAGCATCAAAAGGCACGTCACCAACTGCCCCACCTCGCTGAGTCCGGTCAGATCCAGCGTATTGAAGCCAGCCGTTCTCGGCGTCACTGCCTGAAACAGGGAACCCCAAAACCGCTGGGCAAAAGGCAGATCTCGGAATTCCCGGAAGTAAAAATACAGCGCCGGGAGTACGATCAGGATGCCGGTGACCGACAGAATGACCTTGCTTTGCATCCGGTAGCGCTGAAAGTGCAGTCCGTTGCGCCGGATATCCTGCCAGGTCAGAAAGCCGATACCACCGATAACAATCAGCAGCATGACTGTGATGTTCACCACTGGATTCTGGTTATAGGCCGTCAGGGAGGAAAAAGGCGCCCGGGTACCCATCAGGTCGAAGCCCGCGTTGCAGAAAGCAGAGACAGAATGAAACATCGCTAACCAGATTCCCCGTGGGCCATACTCCGGAACGAACACGGTCATCAGCGCCAGCGCACCCAAAAGCTCAAAGAGGAAAATGCCTTTTAAAATGAAACCGGTAAACCGGACAATACCGCCCACCTGAGGCGCAGAAATGGCGTCCTGCATGGTGCTGCGCTGCATCAGCGAGATCCGTTTGCCGGAGGCCATGGTGATGGCGACAGCCACCGTAACGACGCCCATGCCCCCGATCTGGATGAGCAGCAGAATCACAGCCTGTCCAAAAGCAGACCAGTGGGTCGCCGTGTCGTACACAACCAGTCCCGTGACGCAGACCGCCGAGGTTGAAGTAAACAGGCAGTCAAGAAACGGGGTGCGCTCCCCTGCCGCCCCCGAAACCGGCAGCATCAGCAGCAGCGCCCCTGCCAGAATCACCATCAGGAAACCGAATAAAATAATCTGTGAGGAGGTTAGTTTTCGTTTATGCAGAGCCGCCCACATGGCGTGGCCTCCCTTATCTCTAAATTCCGACGTTATCATAGAGGAATCGGCATAAAAAGGGTGTTAAGGCAGGCCCGGTCGGTATTAAGGTTTTATAAAGATTTTGCTTAAGCGCATAAAAAACTTCCCGTCCGCAGCAGGACGGGAAGTTCTGTTGTTCAATTGCAGTTATGCCAGCATCTTCATGATGTTTGCCACCAGAATGCCGCAGGGGGTGCCGATGACGTAGCCCAGCAGAGCCATCAGGATACCGACAGGCACCAGAGAACCCGCGTAGGAGCCAGCCAGCACAGGCGCGGAAGCGGTACCGCCGATATTCGCCAGAGAGGCAACGGCAGCGGTGAACATATCCAGCTTGAGCAGTTTGCTGAGCACCAGCAGCAGTACACCGTGGATTGCCAGAATGATGAAGCCGGTGATGATCCAGGCGGGAGCGTCCGCCAGCTCCAGCAGGCTTGCCCGGGAGGCCAGCAGCGCGATAACAGTGTACAGCAGGAGGTTCGAAACCTCGGCAGAGCCGGCAATCCTGCCCAGAGGAGACACAGCGGCAATCAGGCCCAGCACGGTGATGAACAGGACGGTCCAGGTAGCCTTGTCCAGGAAGGGCAGGTAACCATTCAGGAACTTGCCAATATTCTGGCCCACGGCGGAAACGGTCAGCGCCACGCCGATGAGCAGAATCATGCTCTGGAAGGTGATGGGCTTATTGTTCAGCTTGGCATCGTCCGCCAGCTTGGTAGAAACCTCGTCCAGCAGCTTGGTGTCGGCCTTAGTCCACTTGTTGAACTTGGGAGCCAGCTGAATGGCCCACAGCAGGAACATGACCCACAGGGAGTAGTCGATAGAGTCAATGACCAGCGCGTAGCCCATATCCGCTTCGCTGATGTCCAGCGCCGCCTGCACAGCCACCATGTTGCCGGAGCCACCCAGCCAGCTGCCGCACAGAGCGCCCAGACCCATCCAGGCATCGGAGCCGATAACGCCCTTCATCAGCAGGAACGCCACCACAAAGCCCACCATAATGGTAATTGCGGCGGTGAAGAAGCCCAGCAGCATCTTGGGCCCCAGCTTGATGATCTTACGGATGTCGCAGCGCAGCAGCATGGTAAAGATCATGGCATAGGTCATGCTGTTTTTCAGGGCGCTGTAGGCAGGTTTCGTCTCCGCCATGTCCCACACGCCCAGCGTGCACAGCACCATGGACAGCAGATACAGCAGGACAACCGCAGGAATGAACTCGAAGAACTTCCAGCCGGTGTTCTTTTCCAGTGTTACCAGCGTAGCCGCCAGCAGCAGAAGTACCGCAATGTAAGTAAAGCCGTTGGTAATCATAGTAATCCTTCCTTTTCCTTTTATTCTTTCGGAAACCCCCGAGGGCTTTGGCTGCTATCCCCAAGGAAACTCTGATGAAATCGACGAGAGCTGGCAGCGAGAGATTTTGGTTCCCTGGAAAGTTTATAAAAGCGAGGAATATTGTATGTATTTCCGATTTTATAAACTGCACCGGGGGATCAAAAGATCCACTGCACAACCGATGGCGGTTTCTTCAGAGCTCCCCTACAGAACCCACCCGTCTGGCACTTCCGTAGTTTATGGGGTCAGTCGATGTAAATGAGTCTGCCTTCCTCGATGCCCTGAATGCCAAGTCCGGGAGCGTCGGAAACGGTGATCTCCTTCTCGTTGAACACCGCGCCGCCCAGAATGGGATCCTCGCTGCACAGCACAGGGCCGTCCAGATCCACCTTGGTGATGATATTCTTAGCGCAGCTTAAATGCACGGCGGCGTTGACGGAAATCTTGGCTTCCAGCATACAGCCAATCATGCACTCCACGCCGAAGACCTCGGCTGCGGAGGCGATCTTCAGAGCGTTGTACAGGCCGCCGCACTTCATGAGCTTGATGTTGATGAGGTCGGCCGCACCCATTTTCATGATGGTCATGGCGTCCTCGGGGGAGAACACCGCCTCGTCTGCCAGCACCGGTACATAGCTGCGAGCCGTGACGTACTTGAGACCCTCAAAATCGTGGGCTTTCACGGGCTGCTCCACCAGCTCAATGTCCAGACCCTGCTCCTGCATCTTGTTCAGGATTTTTACAGCTTCCTTGGGCTGCCAGGCCTGATTGGCGTCGATGCGGATAACCACGTCCTTGCCCACGGCGTTTCGAACCGCCGCCAGCCGGGCCACGTCCAGTTCCGGATTTACGCCCACCTTCATCTTCAGACAGTCGTAACCCCGGTCTATGGCAATCAGAGCGTCCTTCACCATGGTTTCCGGGTCGTTGACGGAAATGGTAATATCCGTCACGATCTTTTTGCGGGCGCCGCCCATGAGCTTATAGACAGGAATCTTGTACAGCTGTCCATACAGATCCCACAGGGCCATATCCACAGCGGCCTTGGCGCTGGTATTGCCCACGATGCACTTCTGCACGGATTGCAGCAGCGGCTCAAACTCGTCCACATCCCTGCCTACAATGGTTTTGGCGATGTGATCCTGAATGGCGCCGATAATGGCACCGGTGGTGTCGCCGGTGATGGCTCCGGTGGGAGGCGCTTCGCCGTAGCCCACGGCCCCGCAGTCGGTGTGAACCTCGACAATTACATCCTCCACGGAATTGACACTGCGCAGAGCCGTCTTAAAGGGCGTACGCAGCGGGACGGAAATCCGGCCCAGACGAACCTTTGTTATCTTCATAGGAACGCTCCTTCCTTATTTCGCCATCTCGTACATGGCCGCGGCGATGATCTGGGCATTTTCCATCAGCCGGGAAAGCTCCAGGAACTCGTCAGGCTTATGCTCCCGAATTTCGTCGCCGGGGAAAATGGGGCCGAAGGCCACAATATTGGGCAGGCTCTTGGCATAGGTGCCGCCGCCGATGGACTTTGGCTTTCCTTCCAGCCCCGTCTGCTCCCGGTAGACCTTCATCAGTGTGCAAACCAGCTCACTTTCCTCAGGCACATAGAGCTTTGCCTTGTGCAGCTCCGCTGCCTTGGTAAAGCCGGCGGCGGCAAATTTCGCGTCCAGCATCGGGGCGCAGTCGTCGTAAGATTTCGTCACGGGGTAACGGTAATTGATCTTCATTTGCAGTTTGCCGTTTTCAATATGCAGGGTACCCCAGTTCAGGGTCAGCTTGCCGGACACCTCGTCTGACAAAGCGATGCCTGCCGACGTGCCGTCAGTCTCCATGCCCAGCGTCTCCGCAAGGAAACGGATAGTTTCCCTTGTCTGCCCTTCCAGAGGCAGCGTATCCAGAGCCAGCAGCAGCCGCCCGATGGCGTTTTCCCCCAGCTCCGGGGTGCTGCCGTGGGCGCTGATGCCCTCGGACTCGACGAACAAACCATACTCCATGACTGCAAAGCGCAGTTTGGGCGCCTGCAGCGTGGCAAGCCGCCGGGCCAGCTCTTTGGAGCAGGCCAGCTTTGCGCAGGCGGAAGACGGCACTACGTTGGGCGCCGTGCCGCCATGCAGAGAGATCAACTGCAAATCGCCCACACGATCCATTTCCCGCTCATAGGTCACATTGATAATGCCCTTCTCACCGTTGATCACCGGGTATTCACCGTCCGGGGTAAAGCCCATCACCGGAATCTCCCCGCCGTGGGCCAGATAGTATTTCATATCCTGAGAGCCGCTTTCCTCATTGCAGCCCCAGAGCACACGAATCCGTCGGCGGATGGGCAGCCCGGAATCCCGCAGAGCCGCCAATGCGAACAATGCCGCAATAGAGGGGCCTTTGTCATCCATGGTACCCCGTCCGAAAATCCGGTTTCCCCGAATTTCACCGCCCCAGGGGTCAAAGCTCCAGCCATCCCCGGCTGGCACCACGTCCAGATGGCCCAGAACGGCGACCATTTCCTTGCCGGTGCCGTACTCGCACCAGCCTACCTGCCCGTCCATATTCACAGTCGAAAAGCCCAGCGCTTCCGCCGCTGCCAGGACGTGGTCAAGGCTTCTGCGAACCTCGCTGCCGTAGGGCTTCCCTTCCTCCGGCGCGCCCTGCACGCTGGGAATCCGAAGATTCTCCTGAAGGCACTTAAGCAGCTCCGGCTCTCTTCTTTTTACACATTCCTTAAGTTCCATAGCCGACCTCCCGCAAGACCCGCACTTGATACGGGCAAAGCTTCATATTGGATAAATAATATCAAATTCATGACCGCTTGTCAACAATCCTTTTCATTTTTTTGCATTTTCGGTGAGTTCATTATGCAGATTTTGACAGATTTCTGCGGTGTATGCCCTTTTCCTTGCATTTCTGTATCATGGCCCGTTGCAGAAACGACATATGTTCATCCTTAGGAAACACACCTGTGCACCTCTTGGCTTTCCGTTGAATCGCACAAAAAATCGTGCCGAGGCTTTCACTCCGACACGACTTGCGATTAATTTTTCTCTACCAAAACTATCGGCTTCTATAAATCCTGATAGACCGCCCGGGGGCCGCCGATATATTTAGGCCGGGTCCGGGCAAACAGAACCATTGCTTCCCCAATTTGCCTGACACTGGTACGGACCGGTACAGCCACCGGACGCAGATGCATGCCGATCAGGGTGCCGCCGATGTCCATTCCCGCGTCGGCGCGGATCTCCTCCACCGCCACCGGGTCGGAAAACGCATTCCACGCGGTGACGGCGAACCAGCCGCCTGCCTTGGGCTGGGGCTTTACGTTGACAGGTTCATATCCCCTAAGCTCTGCCGCTTCCCGCTCCAGAATCAGCGCCCGGTTCAGGTGCTCGCAGCACTGGACTGCCAGAAAAATACCGTTTTCCTGAAGCACCGGATAAATTCCCGCAAAGGCCGCCTCCGCAGCTTCCTCGCTGGAGCCTTTGCCAATACGTTTGCCCACCATTTCGCTGGAAGAACAGCCAATGACCAGCAGCGCGCCGGGCTTCAGCTTTGCCTGTTCTAGCAGCTCAGTTATGGCTGCCCGGGCCTGAGCTGTGATTTCCTCATACATAAAATCCATCTCCTCTTTTGAATACATCATGCCGCATTGTGATCACAATCCGTACAGGGCCAGAAAGCGATCCTTTCCCATGGTCAGAACGCGGAAGCGTCAGATCAGGATGCCGTTGCAGTGGTCAATTTCGTGCTGGATGATCTGTACTGTACGGCGGCACTTTATATTAAAAATTCCAGTGGATCAGAATCTCATCATTTTCAAAATCAATTCTGGAGATGAGCATAGTGATCAATAGCCGTTTCTCCTCCGGGTCATCCGTATCGAAACAATCAATCAGGCGATCGACGGTATCGATGAGCTCATCATCGGTCATCGCGTCGGATTCATTGATTCTCAGATTCTCGATACTGTTCTGAGCGAATGCGATCTCGGTAGGACGATTTTCAAAGGCCGAGTAAGGGGCGTACTATCACCCTGCCGCCCTTCGTGGTCGGCGTCCTACGCCGTGTTCAGAAGAAGCAGTTGGAAAACAAACTGCGCTACGGCGAGTGCTGGTATGATTCCGGGTTCGTCTTTACGGACGATCTTGGCCAGCACTTGAAGCCGCAGAATGTATACCGGGAATACAAGCGAATGGTCGCCGCCATCGGCTGTCCGAACGCCCGTTTCCACGATCTGCGCCATTCCTACGCCGTGGCCGCCATCCGCTCCGGGGATGATATCAAAACCGTGCAGGAGAACTTAGGCCACGCCACTGCGGCATTCACGCTGGATGTATATGGTCACGTCACAGAGCAGATGAAAAAGGAGAGCGCAGACCGCATGGAGCAGTTTATAAAATCCGTGAAGGCATAAGGGTAAAAATAAGGGTAAACACGATTTTACGAAATATTCATTTTCAATTTTCAAAACAATCCACAGGCAAAATGAATGCAAAAAGCAATAAATCCCGGTTTTGAAAAACAATACCGGGATTTAACATACTGGCGGAGATGGAGGGATTTGAACCCCCGCACGCCTTGCGGCGCCTAGCGGATTTCGAATCCGCACCCTTCGGCCACTTGGGTACATCTCCATCGGGTGTCATTATACCAGCTCAGCGGCAAAAAATCAAGGCTTTTTCACCAGCTCCAGCACCTGCTCCATTTGCTCGCAGATGGAGCCATAATTCTCCCGCCTATGGGGCCGCAGACAGTGCTGGCAGTCCTTGATGCCGGAGGCGGTGTACCGGAAGCTCCCGCCGCATTTCTCCCCAAGGCAGTACAGTGGGCAGTAACAGAACAGGCAGCTGAATGTCTCCGGGTCGGCCCCAGCATGGCATGGGAAATACTCGCACTGCGTATGCTGATAGAAATTATAATATGGCATAATTCCCTCCTGATATTTGCAAGATTCTGAAAAATATGATATACTCAGATAGTCCCGGAACCTCAGAACAGTGTCCACGGATGCACTCGCGGCGGCTCCTGAGAGAATTCCACGCTCTCCCCTGTTGTCGGGTGGTCAAAGCTGACCTTATGCGACCACAGTGCAATTTCGCAGGAATCCTCCCCTTCTGAATACTTCCGCTCCCCTACCAGCGGCATGCCTCTGCTGGCGAACTGCACACGGATTTGATGGGTTCTGCCAGTGTGCAGCCGAATCAATACTTTGCTTAGGTTCTTGCTTGTTCCCAGGACCCGATAGTCAAGTACCGCCTGCCGGACATCCTTCCCCGGCTCCTTTGCTACCATGGTCATGCGTCGGGCCTTGTCCCGGTACAGAAGATCTGTGAGCGTACCTTCCATGTCCTCCGGAACACCATGCACAACGGCGAGGTACTCTTTTTGGAATAGATTCTCCCGCATCTGCCTGGACAGCTCCGAGGCTGCGGCAGCATTCCTCGCCAATACCATTACGCCGCTGACCACGCGATCCAGTCTGTGCACTGTGCGGATATCTGCTTTCGGATTCCCCAATGCCTGACGCACCAGCTCCGGAAGACCACCTGGTTCATCCGTGGACAGCACCCGGGCGGGTTTTATGCACACTACCACGGCCTCGTCCACATACAGTAGTTCCATGCAAATCTCTCCTTTGCCTTATCCTATCAAAAAATACGCCCCATTTCAAGGAGGTCAACCATGAAAATTG
>JALFAD010000086.1 GCA_022772525.1 Clostridiales bacterium | reverse complement strand
GCCACGCCGATGACGATCAGCGCCGCCAGTGCCAGCACCGCGCTGTGCAGGATCTGCTTTTTTGCTTCCAGTATGATTTCTTCCCGGGTCATGCCGGAAAACTGGTTTTCCTGCTTCTTTTCTTCCATTCCGGCACACCTTCCTTTCAGGTTTCCTGATTTACCGACGCTTTCTTCGCTTTGATTTCTTCCAGCGCCTGCCGCACGGCTTCTTCCTCTTCTTTTTTCGAGATATCCGCCGCCAGCCGCACCGCCCGGTACAGATTCATCAGCAGAATGATGAGCAGCGGCAGCAAAATGATGGCGCCGAATACCAGCGGGTTCGACAGCAGGCTTACCGCCTTGCCCAGCGGGTAAGACTGAAACACCACCTTGCCCACCAGCAGCGAATCATCCGGGGGGTAAATATCCTCAATCACGTTGGCGTCGCCCTTGGTGATAAACAGACACCTGCCGTCCTCTTTCTCGATCCGAACCACCCGGTGGGTGTTCACCGCGCCCTCCAGCGCGGGGTCCGGGGAGAAGAAGGAAATCACATCCCCGGGCGCGATCTCCTCCGGCGGCGTTTTTTTCACCACCAGAAGGGAGTCCTCAGGGATCGCCGGCTCCATGCTGCCGGTCATGACCCGGAACACGCTGTAGCCCAACACCTGAGGAACCTGTCCCGCCGGGGTCAGCACCACCGACAGAAGCACAAACACCGACACCAGAATCAGAGCAATGGCGGCGACATTAAAAACTTTAAAAATCCACCTTGTTTTCATGGTTTACTTGATATTTTCCTGATCCTTCTTTTTCTCCGAACGCCGCTGGGTAACGGCATCCAGAATCCGGCGGGTCAGGGTATTCTCCTCTGCTTTCAGCTCAGCCTGAGCACGCAGGGCGGCTTCCTCCTCGGCCCGGCGCAGAGCGTCCTGCTCGCGCTGCAGGGCGGCCTGCTCCCGCACATTGGCATCGTCCAGTTCCTGATGGGCCTGCTCCAGCTCCTGCTTCGCGGCATTCAGAGCCACCTCCGTCCGTTTCAGGGCGGCGGTGATGTCCCGGCGGCGGTAGCGGGCCTGCTGGGCATCCTCCTGCGCCGCCTTGACCTCTGCCTTCAGCTCGTTCTCACGCTGCTTCGCCGTTTCCTTCGTCTGGGCCAGCTTCTCGTCGGCGGCGCGCTGGGCATCCGCCATTTCGGAGCGCAGAGCATCCTGCTTTTCCTGTTCCGCCGCGAGCAATTCGTCCCGCTGTTTCGCCGCGTCCTGCAGCAGCCGGGCCTGCTTGTCCTCCGCCGCTTTCTGAGCCGCGGCCATTTCGGAACGCAGCTCCTCCTGCCGCTTCTGGGCGGCGGCCCAGACCTGATTCAGCTTTTCCTCCGCAGCCTTCTGGGCCGCTTCCATATCCGCCTGAATCCGGGCAATTTTCTCTTCCGCCGCCTTTTGCGCGGCATCCATCGCGGCCTGCAATTCCGTCTGGCGCTGTTCGGCCTCCAGTCTGGCCTTTTCCATGGCGGTCTGAAGCTCCTGCTTCTCCTTTTCCGCCTTTTCCTTCGTAAAGTTCAGCCTGTCCTCCGCCTGACGCTCGGCTTCCGCCCGCTGGAATTCCGTCTGCCAGCGGTATTCCTCAAAGGCCTTCTCCGTGTCCGCCAGTTCGGCTTCCAGCTCCTCCCGGTGCTGCGTCTCCTCCGCCAGCTTGGCTTCCGCGTCCAGCTGGGCCTGGGTCACTTCCTCGATGATGACCTTGCGGATCTCCACATCGGGGATGTCGTAGTCCGTGACGATTTCTTCCTCGATTTTCTTGACAAACTTGGGCTTCGTCACCTTTTTCCGCTTGGGCGGAATCTCACTGAGCTTTCTGGGGTCAGCCTCCAGAAGGCTTTTGAACACGGTGTAGTTGGTAATCAGATTGGAGAACAGCTGAATCTGATATTCTTCGTCAAATTCCAGCGGGGTGTCCCGCTCCTCGATGGAGTAGCCCACCTCATCGTAGCTTTCCAAAAACTGCCAGAGCTTATAGCACACCCGGTAATCCGGGTCCTTCATGATGGTGTTGGTTCGCTGGATGGGACTGCGAACCTTGGCGCAGCCCTTCATGATGTCGCAGAAAGCGCTGTTGCGCAGGGCCATGACCATCCGGCGCACACGGTCGATGCGCATAAAGACCTGCATATTGTCGCTGTCGTTTTCCGCGAAGGACTGGGTGTTCTTGATTTTCATTTCCAGATTGTACTCAATCTGTTCGTAGGCATCATCCACGGAGCTGTGCATTTTCAGGGTGTTGCAGGTCTCGTCGCCGGTGGACCAGAAGATGATGTCGGTGCGCTTATCGATGAAGGTCACGAGCCGCTGAATTAGGTGGTAGATAAAGCGGTTTTCGTACAGGTCGTAGGTTTCCTCCACCGACACATTCAAAACTTTTGTGGGCTGGATATCGCCGTTTTTGCTGCTGGCGATGAACTGGGTGTTCATGCTTAAGTGCCGGACGCTGTCGGCGGTGATCTTCCGGGCCAGAGCCACGGGGACCACCTCCTCATTGGTGGTGACGAACCGCCGGGGATGCTCGGTGATCCGGTTCAGGGCGTCCAGACTTTCCTCGATGACGCCCAGCCACCGCTCGTCCACCTGCTTGTGCAGGATTTTATGGGTCTGCTGCAGGGTGGTACTGCCGGCCTGTACCATCTCGAACAGATACTGGAAATACCGGTCGTTTTCCAGCGTCTTTCCGACCTTATTCACATATTTTAAGTAAAGATCGTTGATGGTGTTGGCCATAGCGGCGCCTCCTGTGCTTTTTGTTGCGCAAACCCACAGCCTTGCCTCCCCCTTTGGGGGAGGTGGCTGAGCGCCAGCGAAGTCGGTGGGGGTGTCTGCCCATGGGTATCACACCCCCCTCAGACACGGCATTTGCCGTGCCAGCTCCCCCAGTGGGGGAGGCAGGAAAATCAATACAAATTCTGAATCCGGGTCAGATATGCCTTGCTGTCCGCCATGTTGGATTTGCCGAAGACCTTCTCGATGTACTCGATGAGGCCCCGGATTTCGTCCCGGACGAAGGTAACGTTCAGGCTTTCCAGCTTTTTCAGCACCTTCCGGGCCACGATGTAGTCCATGCCGTCCAGTTCCTTGCCGCCGCAGGCGACGTACACAGGAATAAAATCGTACATCTGCTTGATGATACGGTTGCCGAAAGCCAGCTTGAAGCGGGTCTGCAAATAGCCGTCCAGCTTATCCAGCTTGGTAAGCGTCGCTTCACTGATGGGATGCTCCTGCTTGGCCTTGGCAAACATGGCCTGCAGGTGCGCGCTGGTAATCCGGCAGGAGGGCTGGGGATCGCAGGTGAACGCATCGGCCCGCTCGTTCAGCTCAATGGGCATGGCACGGTCGTAGACCTTATCGGTGATGGTGAAGGTGGAGTCGTCGTTGTTGGCGGTGCCGATGAACCAGATGGTGTCCGGCACCTGAATTTTGCCGTCGAACAGCTTGACAGGGTCGCCCTCCCAGGCCGTGGGCACCAGATCCAGCACCCATTCGTCATGGCTGGGCATTTCCAGCACGGACAGCATTTCGGCAAAGTAATACTCGATACGGGCCAGGTTCATCTCGTCGAGGATTACCATGCTGGGCTCTTCCCGGTAGTTCGCCTCATACAGCGCCCGCAGGAATTCCGTCTCGTTGAACCGCTTGGAGAATTCGTTGAAGTAGCCCAGCAGCTCCGTGCGGTCACGGAAGGAGGGCTGGACAGAGACCATGGTGGCAGGATTTTCCAGAAAGCGGCTGAAGGAGTGGGGGAGACTGGTTTTACCGGTACCGGAAATACCTTCCAGAATCAGCAGCTTACTGGAGGCCATGCCCGCCACAAAGCGGCGGATGATCTCGGGGGTATAGTACAGATGCATCTGGCTGCAGGCGAAGAGCCGATAGTTTTCCACCAGCTGCTCCAGCGTCACCTCGTCGTCAAAGACAGGCCGGACATAGTCGTGGTACTTGAGATCCACCAGCGCCAGCTTGGGGAAGCGGCTGCCCTCGGGAGCCGTCGTCTCTTCCTCGGATTTGTCGTTTACGGTGCCGCTGGCAATGTTGATCTGGGCGGAGGCGATCTCGCCGGGCACGCCCGCCGCAGCAGCGGTGCCGCCCTTGCCGGTGACGTTGCCGACGGTGGGCAGTACATCATCCGTCAGTGCAGAGGCGCCCATGTAGGGGATGCGCTCCGTTCCGCCCATGGAATTGACCTTCAGGGCCAGAATCTTATTTTTTTCCTCAATCAGGTTCAGCACCTGCCGGTTCAGCCGTCCGATCTCCCGGTACAGCTCGGCGTTATCCTCCTTGTCGCCCTTCAGGCGGCGGCGCAGCATCCAGTAGCGCACCAGCAGCACAATCGCCAGAATGGGAATCGCAATGAGAATCAGCATCAGAAGGATGGACAGGATCTTCGCCACAAGGCTCAGGGTGCCGAAATAAGTAAAGAAGATGGTGAAGTAGTCCCGCCAGCCGGTGACGAACAGCTTGACCGCCGCCGCTACCAGCTCCGCAAAGTTATATACCACCTGAGAGATGACCTCAAAGGCGAATTTCAGAAAATCACTCATTTCCGTCCCCCGCTGACTCCGCTTCCGTCACTTCCGCCGGCTCTTCCTCCGGTTCCACTGCCGGCTCGACAGCGGATTCCTCCGCCGGTTCTTCTGCCGGCGCAACCGCAGGCTCCGCAGCGGGTTCCACTTCCGGTTCTGCCGCAGGTTCCGCTGCCGCCCGGGCAGCTTCCTGCAGGCGCCTTGCTTCCGCCAGAGCGGCTTCCGCCTCGGCTTTCGCCTTCTCCGCCTCCGCCTTTGCCCGGGCGGCCTCCGCCAGCAGGGCATCCGCGTCTGGATTCGTCTGGGCTTCCGCCTGGGCCTGGGCAGTCTCCACGGCGATGGCTTTCTTCAGGTCAATGCTGACGGTAATCAGGTGATACACCTGATAGATGAAGAACACCAGCAGGGGCAGCACGATGACCACCAGGAAGCCAATACTGCTGGACAGGAAGCTCATAACCTTGCCCACGCCCGGCAGCTTTGTCACAAACTTACCCACGATGTCGCCGTCGGCAATCATGTGGACATCGGCGATGGCGTTGTTGTCGCCTTTGGTCACATAGCTGCGGACGCCGCCCTCCTCCTGAATCTCCGCGATGCGGTGGGTATTCAGGGCGTACTCATTGTTAATAATGGTATGGAAGGTAATGATGTCGCCCTCCTCCAGCTTGCCGGGGTCGCACTTGCGAATGACGATCAGGTCTCCCGCGCGGAACGTGGGCGACATGGAGTCGGAAGCCACGGTCAGGGGCGTATAGCCTGCCAGAGAGGCCACTTTATTGGTATCCTTGGTTGCCAGCGTGGTAAAGGCGAACAGAGCCGCCACCAGAATGACCGCCCAGAGCATCACGCTGATCAGGACTTCCGCCCCGCGTTTCACTGCATTCATACACAATTACCTTCCTTTTCTTTCCTTAGTTGCCGTTTGTCTGACGTTTCGACGCCGGTCTTGCGGTTTCCAGCAGATTGCCGTTTTCATCCGTACCGATGAACCGCAGGCGGATGCTGTAGTCCGCTTTTCGGATGGCGTCGGTGCAGGCCTCGTCGTTTCCTTCCAGCCAGAGGCGCAGGATCACCGGCTTATCTTCGTTTGCCGTCAGAGAAAACAGGGCGTTGTCACCGGTATAGGTGATGGCGTCGCCTGACGGCAGGCCAAAGGTTCTGCCGGCCTCGCCCTGGGTGGAGCCGCCGCCCATACCGGGGTCATAGATGCTGGTTTCCTCCGCCGTAAAGCTGATGCGGATAGCATCGGGAACGCCGGCGGTTTCGGAGGACACCAGCGTGCCGTCGCCGCCCGCGTCGCTGTCGGCGGTGGTCAGGTGGACGATCATATCCTGCGTTGCCATAAAGTGCAGGGTAAATTCCAGATAATATTCGGTTTTCGCGTCGGAGCCGTCCTCCAGCACGAATTTCTCGCAATCCTTGGTGGTGACGGGGGTCAGAGGCGTTTCCCGTGGATCAAATTCCTTTTCCGCCTTGATCCGCTCGGCGATCTGCTCAAAGGTCAGGGTTTTGACATATTCCTCAAAAGTCTCATGGGGGTCCAGGTCAAAGCGGAGGTTTGCGCCGGTGGTGATATCCATGCGCATACTGCGCACTCTTGTCCGGTCGGCAATGGTCATCCACGCCGCCGTCGCGGCGGTGACGCTGACGAACGCCAGCAGGAACAGCAGCACCGAGGTGGTAATGAGCTTTCTTCCGTTCGTTTCTTTCATCATCCGACCTCCTGTCAGCTCAGCACGCCGAAAAAGGCCAGATTCAGGGAAGCATCCTTCATACCCACCCGGTCGCTCAGGCAGTCCGGGTCGCAGCCTTCCAGATAGAAATAGATATCCAACGTATAAATCTCATTGATGGTCAAATCCACGATGGGCTGTTTTGCGCCGCCGCCATCGCTTGGAATCTGCACATCCGTCAGGGGAACGGCAGGGTCCGCCGCCGGAACGGCCTTTCCATTGGCGTCAACGGTCAGCACCTGACCGCTTTCCAGCGGCACGCCGCCGGGGCGGGTGTTGCCCTCGCCCTCGTTCACATCGCTTAAGGTGAGAATTTTGAAGCTTCCGTCGCTGAAGCGCAGTCCCAGCCGGGCGGCGGTCAGGATGGCTCCCCCTTCCGGCCCCACAATGGGCGCGCCCTCGATATTGTCCAGATACAGGGCCATCTTCGCGCCCTCCGGGAGCGTGTCATCCCCGGTGGCTCTGAGATAGACGGTATCGTGATAGTAAAGGGATTCGTCTGTGGTCTTGCTGAAGACCTCGGCATAGCCGTTGTTGGTCATGGTGTTGCAGACGAAGGTTCGCAAGTCCGCCGTGGATACGGGCATCAGGACGAGCTCCTGCGCAAAGGGCAGCTCCTCGGAACCTTTCAGCGGGGCATAGTAAATGCCGTCGCCGTCCTTCTGGGGCGAGAAGGCCGCGCCGCCGGTACGGCTGATTTGCAGCTCCACATTGTTGGTGCCGGTGCGGGATGTGACCTTTTCTGTCTCCACCTTCCGGTTGGAGGTAAACCAGGCGTAGGTCGCGGCGGTGAGGGTCGCGGCGGTGAGCACCGCGGCGGCGCCGATGGCCCAGAGGGTCAGATATTTCCTTGTTTTTTTCATCCGCGCCGTCACCTCCTCGTGCAGCTTCCCCCTGAGGGAAGGTTTGTGTGCCTTTGGCTCCCCCGCTGGGGGAGCTGCTGAGCGCCAGCGAAGCTGAGGGGGTGTCCCTCTTTCGTAACGGCACTCCCTCCGACCTCGCTTGCGCTCGGCCACCTCCCTCCGAGGGGGATGGTTATTCTTCCGCCTTTTGACCCTCGAAGCCAAGCACCAGCGTCACATCCCGGCTCTGCACCGGGTTGCTGCAATGGTCGTCGCAGCCCTCCAGATACAGCCAGTAATCCACCTGAACGATTTCGTCCGCGCGGATGGTGCAAATCTTTTTGGGGTCATTGGCGGTAAGCATATAATCGCCGATGGACGCGGCGGGGTCGTTTTCGTAATTCGGGGTGTTGTCGGCATTGATGCCGCCGACCACCACTTCCTTGTCGGCGCTGACGGTTCTTCTCGATTCCGCCCCGGCGGTATCGCCGAGGGAGTCCAGCCGGAACAGAAGGGTCTCCGTTTTGCCGTCCGCGTCGGTCATTTTCAGGCCCAGCCGCCCGGCGGCAAGAATCTGGATATCCTCCCCCAGATTCAGCGTGTCCTTGTCAAAATACACATTGCACCCGGAGCCAAGGCACTGCAAATACACGGTGCCCTGAATCAGCCAGTCCTCCGGCTTTTCCGTAACATTCTTGTAGTTGGTGCTGATGCCGTCCCGGTTCTGGGCGGAGGAAGCGTAGAACGTATTCAGGTCAAGGGTCGAAACGGGCTGGAGAATTTTCGCCAGTGAAGTGGGATTCAGGCCGCATTTTTTGTCAAAGGGGCCGTCCTTGCTCTCGCTGATGAGAAG
>JALFAD010000075.1 GCA_022772525.1 Clostridiales bacterium | reverse complement strand
CTGGCAGAAATCTTTGATTTCTGACTGATGAGGGGAAAACAGGCCAATTCTTCTTCCGGGAGACCCCTCATCCGTCACGGCTTACGCCGTGCCACCTTCCCCCGAAGGGGGAAGGTCTTAATCCGCTAAATTCCCTTTTTGCTGACTTAACCCGTTCACCATCATTCAAATAATAGGAAGAGAGTTAGATTTATGAGTTGGTTCTGGTTTTCCATCATCGCGCTGCTGTGCTGGTCAGGTTCCGATTTCTTCTCCAAAATCGGCTGCCGGGACCCCAAAGACAAATACAGCCAGTACAAAATGGTCATTGCCGTGGGCGTGGTCATGGGGCTGCACGCGGCTTATGAAATCTTTGTCGGCGGCGTGGAGATTTCGTGGGCCGTTATCTGGACGTATCTGCCGGTTTCCCTGCTGTACATCGGTTCCATGACGCTGGGCTATGTGGGCCTGCGCTACATTGAGCTGTCCATCTCGTCACCAATCTGCAACGCCAGCGGCGCGCTGGTGGCGGTGATTGCCATTGTCACCGGCACCGCCGGGCCTATGGCCGCTGCCCAGTACCTGGCCATTGTGCTGGCCTGCGCCGGCGTCATTGGTCTGGGCTTCGTGGAGGCAAACGAGGACGAGGAACTCCGTGCCGCCCGGCAGGAGGCCTCCAACTACAAGTACGCCAAAAGCTGGCTGGCGCTGGCTCTGCCCATCGCCTACTGCCTGCTGGACGCCGCGGGTACCTTCGCCGACGATCTGGTGCTGGAAACCCTGAATGAAGATTCCGCCAACGTAGCCTATGAGATAACCTTCCTGGCGGCGGGTGTGGTTTCCTTTGTCTACACCGTTATCATCAAAAAACAGAAGCTCCTCCCCAAAATGGAGCTGCCCAAGTATGTGGGCGCGGGCTTTGAGACTGCCGGCCAGGTGGCCTACATCTATGCCCTTGCCAGCGGAGAATCCGCCCTCGCCGCCCCCATCATCGCCTCCTACTGCATGGTGAGCGTCCTGTGGAGCCGGCTGTTTCTGAAGGAAAAGCTGAGCTGGAAGCACTATGTGTGCATTTTCGTGACCTTCGCGGGCATCGTGATTATGGGCGTCTACGATATGTAAAGAAACCGGCTCTGCGTATCGCAGAGCCGGTTTCCTATTTATGGAGCTTTCCAAGAACCTTATCCTTCATCCGGGACAGGAGATTGCCCATGGTCAAAGTCTCCGAATCCACGCTGCGGGCAAGGTAATCGTCAATTTTTTCGGGTGATAGACCCGGCTGCGGCGGTAGGCCTGCTCAAGAGGCTGCTCAAAGAGGTAAGAGCCGGGAGACTCCAGTTTTAGTATTATAGCCCGGTTTTGGAGAATTTGCAAGAATACTATGAACACACGCCCCCGCTGATCGGGAGCGTGTGTTTTCAGGGAATTGGCTGATAGGTACCGCCGCTGATTTCGTAGCCATGCCCGTTGGGGGGCTGCCACTGGTAGCGGTGCTTGCCTTCCGCTGGGAACAGGTGCGCCATGATAGCAGCGATGACGCCCCCATGGGTGACGAGGGCCGTGCCGTCGGGGATTTCGCGAAAGGCTTCCAGCACCCGGCGGGTCATTTGCGCCCCGCTTTCGCCCCCCGGCGGGACGTTCCTCTCATTGTCGCCGGTGAGCCACGCCTGATAGGCCGCTTTCTCCTTCAGCTGGTCATAGCTCTTCATTTCAAAGCTGCCAAAATCCACTTCCCGGAACCGGGAATCCACATAAAATGGAACATTTCCAAACAAAATCCGCAAGGTTTCGTCCGTGCGCTTCATGCCGCTGGTGACGAACCGCTTCGGGGTGATGTGATAGCCCATGGCCCGCAGTTCTGCCCTGCCTTTTTCCGACAGGGGCAGGTCGGTGCTGCCGCAGTAGAGGTGCTTTTCGTTGGCCTCGGTCTTGCCATGGCGGATGAGATAAATGCTCATTTCAGCCGCTGCTCCAATCCGCAGAAAATCCGGCTGACCTGACGAGCCTGCCCCGCCAGATACTGACACAGCTGTCCCGTCGTATGCCGCCACTGGCGCTGCACCGGATCCATGGGCACCACGCCGCTGGACAGATCATTACAGATGAGAATGCTGTCCTGCCATGCGTCTTTGTGTTCCTGAAAGAACGCCGCCGGGTCCATGTCCTGCTGCACGCAGGCATAGCAGAATTCCTCCAAAGCGTTGATGCAGCGTTTGGAAAAGTCGATTTCCGTCCCGGTGCAGGTAAAAATATCCTCCGGGGCCAGAGAAAAAGCCGCTTTCGCAAAATCCAGCTTCCCCTGATAGGCCCCGCCGATGATCAAAATCATAGTTTTCTCCCTTTACAATAGCGCGAATACAACCGCGCCGCACAATTCGCCGATGGTCAGGGCGTAGCCCGCGATGTCGCCGTTCATGCCTTGCAGACTGCGGTAGCCCCGGCACTGCGCCAGCGCGTAGCCCGCCATGCAGCCGATCAGCGCAAAGCCCGAAAGCCCGCAGAACACAAAGCCCAGCACCACAAACAGGCACAGCATCGCGGCGAGCACAGCCAAATGGGATGCGGGCTTCTTCTGGGCGGCGTACTGGCTGGTGGTCATGGACGGCAGAGCCGTCACCGCGAGGGCAGAGCCGCACCGGCTCACCGCCGGTAAAAACAGCAAAACCGCGCAGTTTTTGTCACTGGGAATGGAGGAAAATACCGCAAATTGGGCCAGCAGCAGCATACAAAGGCCAATCACCGCGAAGGAGCCCACATGGGAATCCTTTAAAATCTCCCGGCGGCGTTGTAAATCCCGGCAGGATTTCACAGCGTCCGTCACATCCATAAAGCCGTCCAGATGGAGAAAGCCGGTGGCAAGATAGGGCCACAGGGCCAGAATCAGCCCGCGAATCAGCGTTGGAAGCCCCAGAAGCCCCGTCAGCCAGCCGAAAAACGCCCACAGCGCCCCGATTTCCAGCCCCACCAGCGGCAGCATGGGCAGCATCAGGGGCCGGGCGTCCTCGTCCCAGACCTGACAGGGGCAGGGAATGGCGCAGAACATACTCTGGCACATCATGAAGGCGTGAACATACCGTTTCATCCCGGCAATCCTCCCTTGTGGAAAATCAGCTGCCCCGCGCTGACCTCGATGACCGTGTCGCTGACTTGGGCCAGCAGCCGGTCGATTCTCGCAAGGCAGCGGCGGTAGCACTCCGTGGATTCCTCGTAGCGCTGGGCGTCGGAATAAATATAGTCGCTGACAATCACCGCGTTGGCAACGGATTTGGCAAAGGTCACCACATCGTCTGCGCACTTTTCCGCCGCCTGCAAGTCCATTTCATAATTTTTTTCCGGTGGAAACATCACATTTTGCAGCAGCGCCGTCACGCTGTCCAGCAAATAAGAGCCGTGTGTGTCATAGTTCAGGCAGGACAAGATATCCCCGCCGCACTCGATGGTGGTAAAGCCCAGCCCCTCCCGGTCGGCAACGTGCCTTCGGATGCGGGCGTAATCCTCCTCGTCCACGGGAATCATGGTGGCCACATAGTAGCGTTTTCCACCATCGGCAAGCTGCACCGCCAGATTCTGGGCAAAGCCGGACTTGCCGTTTTTCGCGCCGCCGGAGACAAAGACGATCATCTGGCCCCCTCCACGGAGAACTTGTCGCCCTCGCGAATTTCGTCTAAGTACCCGTCGTCAATGCCCGCCTGATCGAAGGTCGCCATGTCATTCATGATGGCGCAGGCGGCTTCCAGCACCTGAAAGGCCAGCGGACAGCCGCTGCCCTCACCCAGGCGCATTCCCAGCAGGAAAAGGGGCTGCAAATCAAGGGCCTCCATAGCAAGGCGGTAGCCGATCTCATAGGAGGCGTGGCTGGGCACCAAGAAGCCTCTGACATTGGGGCACAGCCGCACGGCGCACAGGGCCGCCACCACGGAAATAAAGCCGTCAATCACCACCGGGCGGTGGGTCAGAGCGCTGCCGAGAAAGCCGCCGCACATGGCGGCGATATCAAAGCCGCCCACCTTGCTCAGCACGTCCACCACGTCATTCGGGTTGGGCCGGTTGATTTCGATGGCCCGGCGGATGGCGTCTTTCTTTTTCCGGAAACCCTCGTCGGTGATGCCCGCGCCCCGGCCCGTGACCTGCTCCACGTCCGCGTCCAGCAGAACGGACAGGACGGCGGCGGAGGTGGTGGTGTTGCCGATGCCCATTTCGCCGATGCCGAACACGTCCGCATCTGTCTTTTGCGCCAGCTCCACGCCGGTGAGGATGGCGGTCAAAGCCTGCTGCCGGGTCATGGCAGGCTCTTTCGTCATATTTTTCGTGCCGTAGGCGATTTTTCTGTTCAGCACAGCGGTGTCCCGAATATTGGCGTTGACACCCACGTCGCACACGGTGACGCCCGCGCCAAAGTGCTTTGCCAGCACCGACGCGCCGGTTTTCGCCCGGGTCAGGTTGACGGTCTGCATCAGGGTCACACTCTGGGGGGAGCTGGCAACGCCCTCCTCCACCACGCCGTTGTCGGCGGCGAACACCAGAAGGTGCTTCTTTTCAACCGAATTATGTACCTTTCCGGTGATGCCCGCCAGCTGGATGGACAGCTCCTCCAGCCGCCCCAGACTGCCGGGGGGCTTGGCAAGCTGGGCCTGCCGCCTCCGGGCGGCTTCCATGGCGGCCTCGTCCAGAGGCGCTACCGACTGTATCATCTCTTTCAGTTTGTTTTCCATCAAAACTCAATTCCTTTTCTCGCCGGCACGCCCTGGTCGTAGGGGTGGCGCAGCTTGCGCATTTCGGTAATATAGTCCGCCAGCTCCATCAGCGCGGGGGAAGGGTTTCTGCCGGTGAGCACCACTTCCAGCTGGGCGGGCTTGCTTCGCAGGAAGTCCGTCACCAGGGTTTCCGGCACCACGCCCCGGTTGCAGGCGGAGACAATTTCGTCCAGTATGAGAAGGTCGGCATCTTCTGCGGCGGCGGTGGCCTGCCGGAACAGGGCGGTGTAGTCCTCCCTGGCCTGTTCCCGCTGCTCCGGTGTCATGGAGCGGTAAAACCCCTTCACCGTCTGGGCGTGGATGGTTCGGATGCCGGGCAGGGTTTTCAGGGCTTCCACCTCTGAAGAACTGCCGTCCTTGAAAAACTGGGTGAAAATCACCCGTTTTCCCGCGCCGGAGGCCCGGACAGCCAGCCCTACGGCGGCGGTGGTCTTTCCCTTGCCGTCGCCGCAGTACAAATGAATCAGGCCTGCCATATTAAACCTCCCGGTTCAGAATCCGGTAGACCAGCTCCATATCCAGCCCCTGCCGGACAGCGTCCGCGAGGATATCGTACTGCCGCTGCTTATATTCGGACGCGTCATAGGTTTCCAGCGCGGAAAAATCCATGCCCTTCCGGCGGCAGACGGCCTTCAAAATGGTGTCGGCAATCTGGGGGGCATCGAACACGCCGTGGATGTAGCTGCCGTAGACGTTGCCGCCGCCGTTCAGGACAGGCAAAACCTCCTGACTGCGGCCCATGTGGATTTCATAGCCCTCATAGCTCAGGCCGTTCAGGTTTTCCAGCATTCCCGTAATTCCGGAAAACACGCCCCGGGTCTGGGTCTGCACCTTGTCGCCCCGAAATACGGTGTCCATGTCCAGCAGGCCCATACCGGCGATTTCCGTTACCCCGGCGGCTTCCACCTGATCGGGATCGGCAACGGAAGTGCCCAGCATCTGATAGCCGCCGCAGATGCCCATGACCAGCGTACCGGCGGCAGCCGCCTTGGAAATCGCCGCTTCCAGTCCGCACTGGCGCAGCCACAGAAGATCCGCTATAGTGCTCTTGGTGCCGGGCAGGAAAATGATATCCGGGTCGTGAAGCTCCTCCACGCTGGTCACATAGCGAACGGACACGTTGCCGTAGCGCTCAAAGGGGGCAAAATCCGTGAAGTTGGAGATTCTTGGCAGCCGAATGACCGCGATATCCAGCAGCTTTCGCTGGGTGTCCCGGGAAAACCGCTCGGACAGGCTGTCCTCGTCGTCGATGTCCACATGGACGTAGGGAATGACCCCCGCCACGGGAACGCCGCAGAGCGCTTCCAGCGTTTTCAGACCCGGCTCCAGAATGGCCTTGTCCCCCCGGAATTTGTTGATGACCGTGCCCTTGATTCTTGCCCGCTCGTCCTCCTCCAGCAGCGCCACGGTGCCGTAAAGCTGGGCAAACACGCCGCCCCGGTCGATGTCCCCCACCAGAAGCACGGGGGCATCCACCATTTTGGCAAGGCCCATGTTCACAATGTCCTCCTGCTTAAGGTTGATCTCGGCGGGACTGCCCGCGCCCTCAATGACGATGATGTCGTACTGGGACGCGAGGGAATCGTAGCCTTTCATCACTTCGGGCACAAATTCCCGCTTGCGCCGGTAGTACTCCATGGCCCGCATATTGCCCATGACCTGACCGTTTACAATCACCTGACTGCCCACGTCGGTGGTGGGCTTTAAGAGAATGGGGTTCATGCGCACGTCCGGGACAATGCCGGCGGCCTCCGCCTGCACCACCTGCGCCCGGCCCATTTCGCCGCCGTCCGCGGTGATAAAGGAATTGAGGGCCATATTCTGGCTCTTGAAGGGGGCCACCCGGTAGCCGTCCTGCCGCAGCACACGGCAAAGGCCCGCGCACAGCAGGCTCTTTCCCGCGTTGGACATGGTGCCCTGAATCATGATATTTTTCGCCATGGTCACTCCCCCAAAATTCCGCCGATGGCGGAAATCAGTTTTTCGTTTTCCTCGTGCCGCCGCACGGCGATGCGATACCAGCCGGAACACAATCCGGGGTAATTGTCGCAGTTGCGAATGGCGATGCCCTGTTCTTTCAGCTTTTCGTTAAGGCCGACAGGCCCTTGAAACAACAGATAGTTCGCACTTGACGGACACACCCGGAAGCCGAAGCTTTCAAGTTTGTCCTCAAGCCATGGACGCTCCTTCTGAATCAATTCCTTTGTCATGCGCAGGAAATCCCGTTCCCGAAGTGCAGCCACCCCTGCCGCCTGAGCCAGCGAAGATACGTTCCATGGCTGGACTTCCCGGGCCATGGCGGTCAGCAATTCCGCGTCAGAGCACAGGCAGTAGCCTAAGCGGATGCCCGCCATGCCGTAGCTCTTGGTGAAGGCCTTCAGCAGGAACAGGTTGGGATAGTCCTTTAGATAGGCTTTCATGCTCTGCCCATTGTCCGACAAATCCAAAAAACATTCGTCAAGAAACAGGAATATATTGTCTTTTTTACAAATATCCAGAACTTTTTTTAGCAGTTCCGGGGCAATCAGCACCCCGGTGGGGTTGTTGGGATTGCACAGGAACACCGCCTCCGGAGTGGTTTCCTCCAAATGGCAGAGGAAGTGTTCCTCCAGCGCAAAGTTGTTGTCCGGGGTCAGATAATAATGCTTTACAGCACAGCCCACCCTTCTCAGGCCCAGCGAATACTCAGAAAAAGTCGGGGCCAGTTCCAGCGCGGTCTTGGGCCGCACCGCCGAGCAGTAGGCGTAAATCAGCTCCGCCGCGCCGCTGCCGCAGAGAATGTACCGCCTGTCAACGCCCTCAAAATCCGCGATGGCGTCCACCAGAGAGCGACAGTAGGGGTCGGGATAGCGGTGCATCTGGGGCAGCGCCTCCGCAACCGCACGGATAACGCCCGGCGGCGTGCCGAAGGGATTGGTATTGGCGGAAAAGTCCAGTGTCACGCCGCCGCCGTAGATATCGCCCCCGTGGGGGTTCGTGATTCCGTAAAGCATAGCCTTCTCCTTACAGAAGAATGTAAAATTTCGTCGCAGAGAACAGGGCAAGTCCCAAAAACGCCGTGGCATAGAGCAGGCGGCAGGCCTTTGGAATGTCCCCGGGTTCAATTTCCCGCAGCGGGTCGCCAATGTACTTTTTCTTGTGCAAGACACCGTGATACCAGGCGTCCCCCGCCAGCCGCAGGCCCAGCAGCCCCGCGCAGACGGACTCGGTCTGGGCGGAGTTGGGGCTGGCGTGGTGATAGCGGTCCCGTCTGAAAATCTTCCAGCCGTTTTTGCCGTCCATGCCCAGCACAGTCCCCGCCGCAAGCATCAGCAGGGCGGAAATCCGGGCGGGCAGGAAGTTGAAAAAATCGTCCATTTTCGCGGGCACAAGGCCAACATTTTTATAGGGCATTTCCACGTAGCCCAGCATGGAATCCATGGTGTTGACGGCCTTGTAGAAAAAGCCCAGGGGCGCGCCGCCGATGGCGAGGAACAGCATGGGGGCGATGATGCCGTCAGAGGTATTCTCCGCCACGGTCTCCACCGCTGCCCGGGTAACGCCCGCTTCGTCCAGCCGCTGGGTGTCCCGGCCCACAATCATGGACACGGCGTGCCGGGCCTTCTCCAAGTCCCCGGTTTGAAGGGCCTGATAGACCTTCATGCTCTCCTGCCGCAGAGATTTGGTTGCCAAAATCTGGGCGCACATCACCGTTTCCAGCGCCAGCCCCAGCCAGCGATTTGCACTGTAGGCAAGCCACAGAAGCAGGGCGGGCAGGGCCGTACTGACGGTGACCACAATGAGCCAAATTGCGGCTCCGGCAAAATTCTCACCCCGGACGGTTTTGGGGAAAGCCTTCCGCATTCCCTTTTCCGTAACGTCAATCAGCTTTCCGATGAGCGCCACCGGGTGGGGAATCCCGTGAGGGTCGCCAATGAGCAAATCCAGACAGAAGCCCAGAATCAGGGCACACAGTGACCACATTGGCTTTTTCCTCCCTGCATGGTAAAAATGAAAATGGGGTTCTGGCCCATCATCAGGTGGTAAGGGCCAGCCTTGCGGTCTTTCGCAACGCTCATGGACACCACCTCAGTAAAGGCAAAGGGGATGTCCTTCATACACTGGGTCAGCTCCCCGATGGATTCCAGCGTCACCGCCGTGGCGACAATCCGGGCATTGGGGTTCTTTTCCAGAATTTCCTCGAGAATCTGGCGCATATTCCCCGCGCTGCCGCCGATGAACACATGGGTAGGTGCGGGCAGACGTAGGCAGGCGTCCGGGGCAAGGCCCGGCACCACGGTCAGGTTTTCCAGCTGGAATTTCCGGGTGTTCTCCCGGAGCAGCGCCACGGCGGTATCCTTCCGCTCGATGGCGTAGACCTGACCGGCGGCTGCTTGCAGGGCCATTTCGATGGCAACGCTGCCGCTGCCCGCACCTACGTCCCAGCAAATCGCGTGTTCGGTGAGGGCCAGCTTGGAAAGGCAAACGGAACGCACCTCGCTTTTGGTCATGGGAACGGATTCCGTGCGCTGAAACGCCTCGTCCGGCAGGCCGTGGGTGACCACCGGGTCGGCGGTTTCATTTTCAATGAGGGCCACGCTGAGACTCTGGAAGGTTCTATCTGCCAGTTCGGCGGCCGTTCCAATTGTAATGCGCTCCTGTGGGTAGCTTAAGCTCTCGCCAACGCTGACCTTCACGCCGCCAAGGCCCGCTTCCGTCAGCTGTTTGCAGAGCAGCCCCATGCCGTTTTCGCCGCCCACCAGCGTGAACACCCGGCGGTATTTACGGATATCCGGCACGATGTCATGCTCCCGCCCGTGCAGGCTCACCGGGCGCACATTCTCATAGGACGTGCCCAGCCGAGCGCACAGGTACACCATGGAGCTAAGGCCCGGAAGCGCGGTCACTTCGCAGCTTTTAAGCAAAGGCAGCAGCTTCTTCGCGCCGCTGAAAAAGCCCACATCTCCGGACATTGCCACCGTAAAACGGTTAAATTCCGGGTGATTCTGAATATATTCCGCAATTTTCGCGGGAGCCACCGCATCGAATACCCTCTGCCCCGGGCGCACCGACGCTTCCAGCATCCGTTTCGCGCCGATCAGACAGTCGGCTTCCTCCAAAGCGCGGCGCACCTCCGACGTCATAGCCTCCCGGCTGCCGGGGCCGATGCCAACAATGGAGACTTTCGGCTTACGATGCAGCTGGAATTCCCCGCACAAAAAGTCGATGGTTTCCGGGAGCGTCAGCCCTTCCCGCTGGGGCGGGCGGCCGATGACAACGAGCGTCGCTCCTGCGGTGCGGGCGGCGGTGACCTTCTCGTCAAAACCCCCGGCGGCACCAGAGTCCTTGGTAACGAGATACTTTGCCCCCACGCTTTTCAGCATGGCAACGTTCATTTCCTCAGAGAACGGCCCCTGCATGGCGAGGATATGGGCAGGCTTCAGTCCCGCGCTCTGGCACAGCCGCAGAGATTCCTCCATGGGGAGAACTCTTGCGTAGACCCGGTCGGCAAAGCCCGTCAGCCCCGCGTATTTTGCCAGCTCCTTGCTGCCGGTGGTGAGAAAAATGGTTCCCTCGGTGCCGTTCAGGTACTCTACGGCGGCGGGGATATCCGGGACGAACACCGCGTCCTCCCCTGCCCCGCATCCGGCACGCAGCAGCCGCTGATAGCGAACACCTGTCTGTTCACAGGCTCTAGCAATATTTTCCGTCACCACGCTGGCGTAGGGGTGGGTGGCGTCAATGACCATATCATAGTTTTCCCGGGAAAACAGGGCTTCCATCTGCTCCCCGGTGAGCCGCTGGGCGGAAATGGTCAGATTTTCCCTCGGAGTGAGCAGCGTCTCCCCGTACTCCGTCGCCACGCAGGCGGTCACGGATACATCCTGACCACACAGGAATTCCACCAGCTCCCGGCCCTCGGTAGTGCCGGCAAACACACACAGCTTATACATCCCGGTATCCTCTGGGCGTGACCATGTTGCCGCCAATCATCCGGGTGGAGGCGTTGCCGATGAACACGGTGCAGAACATGTCCACTTCCGCGTCTTTCAGCTGACCCAGCGTGAAGAAGCGGCGGTTCTCGCCCTCCCGTCCGATGTGCTGGGCCACGGCGCAGGGCCGGTCCTCCGGCAGCACCCGCAGCAGAATCTCACAGGCCCTGCGCAGATGGTCGGGACGACCATGGCTGGCGGGGTTGTAGAGCACTATGCTGAGGTCCGCCTGGGCGGCGCAGATTAACCGTTTTTCAATTTTCTCCCAGGGAGTCAGCCGGTCGCTGAGACTGATCACCGCAAAGTCGTGGGTCAGGGGTGCGCCTAAGATCGCCGCGCCGCTGCAGGCCGCCGTCAGGCCGGGAATGACCTCGATTTCCGGCTCCGTATCCTCACCGCGAAGCTCGTAAATCAGCGCCGCCATGCCGTAGATGCCGCTGTCGCCGGAACAGACCATGGCCACGTTCTTGCCCTTTTTCGCCTCGTCCAGCGCCATCTGGCAGCGCTGGGTTTCCCGGGTCATGGGGGTGGTCAGAAACTCCTTATCCGCGTAGCGCTCCTTAACGAGGTTTACATAAACATGATACCCGATGATGGTATCGCAGTTTGTCAGCGCCCGGTCTGCCCGGACGGTCATATTGTCGTAATCTCCGGGGCCAATGCCCACAACAATCAGCTTACCCAAAGTGTACCTCCCATTTTTCCGTTGCCACCGCCACGGTGACCCCGTGGCAGGCTGTTTTCTTTACGATTAAGTGGTCTGCGCCGATCAACGCGGCCCGTTCGCAGACATTGTCCACGCCCGTCACCTTCCGCACGAAGGGGGACGGCGTGAACTCCCCCGGCACCGCTTCCAATTCCACGGCGGAATAGAACCGGATAGGGATGTTTTGTTCTTCACAAAAGGACAGCAAGCCTTCCTCGTCTTTTTTCAAATCAATGGAAGCGGCGGATTGAACCGCCCGGAAATCCAAACCGTTCTCTTTGAAAACCTGTGTAACCGCCCTTTCGATGGCTTCCTTTTCCGTGCCCCGGCGGCAGCCGATGCCGAGGTGCAGCACCTTTGGAATCAGCCGCAGGGTGTTTTCAAAGGGTTCTGCATTTGTCGCCGTCAGATAAATGCCCAAGTTCCCGGTTTCTCCGAAAATTACCCCGTTTGGCAGGCTTCCCACAACGGGAAAGTCGCTTTTCAGGGGGATATCCCGCTCCAGAATGGCGGCGGAGACTGCCTTTGCCAACTTCATGGAGCTGATGGTGCAGCCGTTTTCCGTGGCCCAGGTGTCCACCGAAAATTTGCGGTTGATGTCCGTTGCTGTCGTAATCACCGGAGTGGCGTGCAGGCTGTCGGCAAGTTTTCTGGCAAAAGCGTTAGCGCCGCCGATGTGCCCGGACAGCAGCGGAATCACAAAGGTTCCCAGCTCGTCCACGCAGATGACCGCCGGGTCTGTCCGCTTGTCGTGGACAAATGGGGCAATTTTTCGCACGGCGATGCCGCAGGAACCCACAAACACCAGCAGTTCCGAGGATGCAAAGCAGTCACCGTAGCATTTGGGTGTTATGGGAGCAAAGTCCGCTTCGCAGAAACGCTCCATGGTGTAGCTTTGCCACGTTACTCCTAAGCAGGCCGCCATGATGTTCCGGGCGGTCTGGCATCCCTGCCGGCTGAATGCGAAAATGGCCCCCTTCACTGGGTGGCCTCCCGGAATTCCGTGGTGAATCCGGGGTGGTACAATAGGCTTCGCATGTAAGTCTCGCCCATGCAGTTGCCCACGATGATCAGCGAGGTCTTGGTCAGGCCGTTCTCCGTCACCGTCTTGTGCAGCGTCTCCACGGTGCAGCGGAAGATTTTCTGGTCGGGCCAGGTGGCCTTGTACACCACCGCCACAGGGGTGCTGCCGGGATAGCCCCCCGCCAGCAGTTCAGCCTGAAGCTGCTCAGTCAAAGAGGTGCTCAGGAACAGCACCATGGTGGACTGGTGAGCGGCAAGGGAGCGGATGGACTCCCGCTCCGGCACCGGGGTGCGGCCCGCCGTCCGGGTGATAATGACGGTCTGGCTCACGTCCGGCAGGGTGTACTCCGCCTTGAGAGCCGCCGCCGCGCCGCAGAAGGCGCTGACGCCGGGGCACACATCGTATTCAATGCCCAGTTTGTCCAGTTCGTCAAACTGCTCCCGCACCGCGCCGTAAATGCTGGAATCGCCGGTGTGGAGCCGGACGGTGGTTTTTCCCGCCTTTTCCGCCGCTTGCATCACTTCAATGACCTGCTCCAGCGTCATTTTCGCGCTGTTGTGGATTTCACAGCCTTCCTTGCAGTAGTTCAGCAAATCCGGGTTTACCAGCGAACCGGCGTAGATCACCACGTCCGCTTCCCCCAGAAGCTTCGCGCCCCGCACGGTGATTAAGTCCACCGCGCCGCTGCCCGCGCCTACAAAATGTACCATATTATTTCCCCTTCGTCAGTTTTTCGATCAGCTCCATGGCGTTGTCCGACTGCGCCAGAAGCCCATATTCCTTGGAAAACAGGATCGTGCCGACCTCCATGTCCTCCCCCGCCCGGTGGCGCAGATGGAACAGGACTTTTTCGGTCAATCCCGCCAGTGTTTTTTCAAAGCACCCGGCGTCCTTCAAAATCCGCAGAGCGTCGTCACAGGCGACGCACTCTAAAATCTCCCCGATTTTCTCCGGGGGCAGACCCGCCGCGCCGGCGTGGGCGGCGAGAAGCTCCATGCGGCAGTCGCCGTACTTACTGTGGGTGTTCATCATGCCCCCTGCCAGCTTTACCAGCTTGCCGATGTGGCCCACCAGCAGCGCCCCCCGGAAGCCCAGCTCCCGGCAGATGTCCAGCGTTGCGCCGATAAAGTTGGAGGACTGCACCGCCTGTTCCGGGTTCAGGGCAAGGCCCGCGCGGATAAAGTCACAGCCGTAATTGCCGGGGGTCAGCAGAACGTATTCGTCCCCGTTTGCCTTTCGCTGGTTTAATTCCACCCGAATGGTGTCCACCAGCGCTTTTTCGCTCATAGGCTCTACAATTCCCGTTGTGCCGAGGATGGAGATGCCCCCCTCAATGCCTAAGCGGGGGTTGAAGGTCTGCTTCGCCAGTTTTTCCCCTTCCGGTACGGAAATTACCACGCTCAGGCCGCATTTCTGGTCGGTAAGGGCCAGAATTTCCTCCAGATTCTCCCGAATCATCTGCCGGGGAATAGAGTTGATGGCGGCGCTGCCCACGCTCTGGTCAAGGCCCTTCTTCGTGACCCGCCCCACGCCGAAGCCGCCGTCAATGGCAATGCCCGGCGCTTCTTTCGCGGTGACTTCCGCATAAACAAGAGCGCCGTTGGTCACGTCCGGATCGTCGCCGCTGTCCTTGCGGATGGCACAGGACACCCGGGTTTCTTCCATGGTAATGTCCAGAACGGGAAGGGTCAGGGCTACGCCCTTGGGGGTGATTAAGGAAATGGTTTCCTTTTTTTGCCCGGTCAGCAGCATCCACGCCGCCGCCTTGGCTGCCGCCGCGGCGCAGGAGCCGGTGGTGTAGCCGAAGCGGAGCTTTTTCCCGTCTTTTTCAATGAATTCTTCCATATTACCGCATGATCTGGTAGAGCATGGCGTTGCAGATGGCTGCCGCCACGTTGCTGCCGCCCTTGCGGCCCCGGGCAACGATGTAGGGAACGTCAGAGCCGATGATCAGCTCCTTGCTCTCCACCACGTTTACAAAGCCCACAGGTACGCCGATAATCAGGGCCGGATTCAGCTTCCCGGAGAGAATCTGCTCGTGCAGGGAGATAAGGGCTGTGGGGGCGTTGCCGATGGCGAAGATGCAGGGCTTGGGGAGCTTCGCCGCCCGCTCCATGGAGACGATGGCCCGGGTAACCCCCCGCTCCTTGGCTTCTAGAGCCACGTCCGGGTCGGACATGAAGCAGTGCACCTGCCCGCTCAGCTTCGAAAGGATGGTCTTGTTGATGCCGGCGCGGGCCATCTGGGTGTCGGTGACGATGTCGCAGCCGTTTTTCAGCGCCTCGATGCCCTTGCTGACCGCGTGTTCCGAGAACACCAGATTCTGCACATAGTCAAAATCCGCTGTGGTGTGGATGACCCGCTTGATGACCAGCTCGTTTTCCGGGTCCAGCTTGGTATCCCCCAGCAGCTCCGTGATGATGGCGAAGCTGCGCTTTTCGATGTCCATGGGTTTGATGTTTTCAATCATGGCGATGTTTCTCCTTGATGCAGGTGTCAATGAAGCCTTCGGCGAAGGCGGGATTGGAATAGAAATGGAAATGGGGGTAGCCCGCGTAGAGGGTGGGTGAGGATACGGCGCAGTCCCACTGTTTCCCGGTGGATTTTTTCGCGGTGAAGCCGTCCCCCGGCGCGGTACAGTCCCAGTGGTGGAACTCATGGGCGGCAATTTCGTCTCCCGCCTTACAGAGCAAATTGTCCTTTTTCGCCTGTAAGGTGACGTAGCCGAACCGGGTGAGTTTGCCCGTATTGAAGCATTCCCCTTCCAGCGCGCCCACCATGGGCTGTTCCGCTATGGACTGGGTCAGGTACATGAAGCCGCCGCACTCGGCGATGCAGGGCAGGCCCTTTTTCAGTGACGAACGGATGGATTGCAGCATTGTCGTGTTTTCGCCCAGCTGCTCCAAATATAGTTCCGGGTAGCCGCCGCCAAGGTACAGGCCGTGGATATTCTCCGGCAACGTTCTGTCCGTCAGCGGGCTGAAAGGAATCAGCTCCGCTCCCATTTCTGTCAGCGTTTCCAGCGAGTCCTCGTAGTAGAAGCAGAAGGCCTTGTCCCGGGCCACGGCGATACGGACAGGCTCCTTGCGTGGAAGGATAACCGGCTGGTATTCCACAGGTACGGCGCTGTTTGCCAGACCAATCAGGCCGTCAATATTCAGACTTTTTTCCGCCTGTGCCGCCAAAAGCTGCATTTTTTCCTTTAAATCTTCCACCTCGGCGGCGGTGACCAGCCCTAAGTGTCGGCTTTCCAGCGCGCACGCGGGAATGCTTGGAAGAAACCCAAAGGCGCGGATTTTGAATCGTTTTTCAATTTCCGCAGACAGGGCCGCATAGGTCATGGCGGTACACTGGTTTAAAATCACGCCCCGGATGTGGTTGTCCGGGTAAAAATCCAGAAAGCCCTGAATGGTTGCCAAAACGGACAGCGACGCGCCCTTGGCCCCCACCACCAGCACCACCGGACTGTTCGTCACCTGAGCCACCTCGTAGGTGCTGCCCTTGGTACTGGTCAGTCCCGCGCCGTCGTAGTAGCCCATGACGCCCTCAATGACGCTGATGTCCCGGTCGGCGCCGTTTTTCGCCAGCAGGAAGCGCAGGGTGTTGGGTGAGAAAAAGTGCAGGTCAAGGTTGGCGCTTTTGGCCCCGATGATGCGGCTGTGGAACATGGGGTCGATATAGTCCGGGCCGCACTTGAAGGCCCCGGTTTTTAAGTTTCGGTTCACCAGCGCCTGCAAAAGGGCGCAGACCGTGGTGGTCTTGCCGCAGCCGCTGCTTGTGCCGGCTAAAATCAGTCTGGGCAGATGGGTTTGCATCTTCTCACCTTCTTACTTGTCAATTCCAGGTGAATTTGGCGCTCTTATGCCTCCCCTATCAGGGGAGGTGGCCGAGCGTAAGCGAGG
>JALFAD010000003.1 GCA_022772525.1 Clostridiales bacterium | reverse complement strand
TTGGCTTAACAGTGATAAGGAAGTAATTCTTATTTTTACTGTTGGCTGACAGATTCGGGTGTGCAGGGCAACCGTAAGGCTGCAAAAGCTGTCTGTTTCCAACAGAAACAGACAGCTTTTGATTTGCGTTGAAAGCATCTTGCTGTTTTCTCTCGAGCGGGGCGGTCTTCCCACGGACCGCCCCGCGAAGCCGTTACGGCTCGATGATGTTGAAGGGGTTGGCCCCGGTGATCGGGATCTGGTTCATATTCTCCATCATCAGCGTCAGCAGCTCTGCGCTGCCCTCGACCTTGACGGCCTTTGCAACCGTTTCCTGATTGTTGGTCAGGATCGCAAAGAGCGCGTTTTTCGGGCAGGTGATGGACACGTCCGCATCATCAGACAGGGTATCTGCATAGACCAGCAGCACACCATTCTTCACGCGGAGCATGTGCTGTTCGCCCACGTCAGGCAGGATCACGTTCATGGTGAAGTCGCGGTCAGCCAGCGCTTGCTTGTCCATGACAATGGCCATATAGTCAAACAGCATGGGCGCGGAGAGGGCCTTGACCATGTCGCCGGTAGATTTGGTGGAAGCGGTGAAATTGGCGTTTCCATGGCGCAGCTCCTGCGCGGCGGTCAGATATTCGTTGCGCCACGGGCCGGACTCCGCCTGATACCCCAGCTGCTCCAGTGCATCGGCGCACAGAAGCCGCGCATCGGTGTTTGTCGGGTCGGCAAAGACGATGGTGTTTGTGACCTCGGCGACCCACTGATATTCACCCTTGTCAAAATCCGCCTTTGCCATTTGCAGGACCTTGTCAACATCCCCCAGGTACTCCACCCATTTTTTTGCGCTGTCGCTTGGCATGAGGGGGTTCAGGTTGACAGGGTTGCTGTCATACCAGCCCATGAACTTCTGGTAGACCGCCTTGGCGTTGTGGGCGACCGTCCCGTAGTACTGGCGGGTGTACCAGATTTTATTGAGCGCCTCCGGCAGCTCGATCATGTTGGAGATCTCGTCACTGGTGTAGCCCTGATTGATATAGGTCAGCGTCTGGTCGTTGATGAACTTATACACGGCAGCCGTGTTGACCATGTAGTCGTTCACCACGTTGTTTCCCCAGTGCGGCCAGTTGTGGGACTGGAAGGTGACCTCCGCGTCCTTGCCGTAAAGGGAAATGGCCTCGGTGATATAGCTTGCCCATGCCGCGCCGTCGCGCACCTCCGCGCCGCGCAGCGTGTAGAGATTGTGGAGCGTGCCGGTGCAGTTTTCCGCCATCCAAAGCGCCTTGTACTGGGGCAGCCATGTGTTCATTTCGGCGGGCGCTTCCGTACCCGGTGTGAGCTGGAACTCCAGCTCCACACCGTCGATCGTCAGCTTTTCGCCGGACTGCGTAATTTCATAGCTGGGCGTCATGAACGAGACCGTTCCGGTGGACTGTCCCATGCCGATGCCCTGCGCCAGCTTGCCGGTCACGCCGGGGGTCAGAAGGATGCCATACTGATAATTGCTGCGGCGGCCCATACCCTTACCGGCGTAGACATTTTCCTTCACGGAGTGCTCCGTGAAGCCCACAGGCGTGATCACGGGGATCTTGCCGCTGGCGAGCTGTTCTTCAATAGAAAGTGTCTCGTCTGCCTTATCCTCTTTCGCCATCACGCCGGCGATGCCGCCAAAATGGTCGGCGTGGGAATGAGAGATGATGACGGCCTTGACCGGGAATTTACCAAGATTCTTTTCGATCAGCTGCATGGCAGCCTGACTGCACTCCACGCTCATCAGCGTGTCAAAGACGATCCAGCCGGTATCACCCTTGACAACGGTGAGATTTGCCATGTCATAGCCGCGGACCTGGTAGATGCCATCCGTCACTTCAAAAAGACCATAGGCATGGTTGTTCTTCGTGTTCTCCCAGAGGCTGGGATTTACGCTGTCAGGCGCTTTTTCATAATCGTCCAGGAACGCATAGGCTTCCTGACTCCAGAGGATCGTCCCATCCTCGTCCTTTAGTTCCAGTGTTTCCGGCGCGTCAATCAGTCCACGGATGGCGAATTCATATTCCTGCTTATCATCGAAGTCAAGTTCATCGTAGACGGCGGCATTTGCCTTTGCCGTAAAGTCTGTGGCGGGCTTGACCTCGGCGGTCAGACCCAGGTCTGCCTTTTCCGCACCCGGCTCTTTGCGCCCATCCTGCGCACAGCCGACGCAGGACAGCAATAGTACCGATGTAAGAAGCATTGCTACAATACGTTTCATAGCCATTCTTTTTCCATCTCCTTATTGTTCGCGGATAACAGGTGGCTGCCAGCTATCCAGTGCTGTCATATCCGGTACATAGATCCGCATGAACAGATGAAATTCCCCGTCGGAAACAGGCAGCCAGTTAGAGGTGTCTTCCGGTGCATCCTTGGACAGGATAATATCCAATGTGCCGTCCGCATTCAGCTTGAAGTCGGAGCGGTCGTTGATGCAGTAGCGGTCGATGGAATTGTCAATGAGGAAATCATCCTCTCCGTAGGCGGTCACGGACCAGAAGCCGCCCTCCAGCGTGGGAGGAAGGGTTTCAAAGTGGAGCGTATACTTCTTTTCTCCGGTCAGCGCTGCGCCGGTCTCATCCACCGCTGTCTTGGGATAGATCGCCACGTCCACGGTGTTGGCGCCAAGCCCCACCAGCGCTACCATCGCGCGGTAGGTATACTCCGTGCCGAAGTTGCCGATGGGCTTGCCGTAATAGATCCACTGACCGAGTTTCTGCGCATACTTCGCGCCGTCGGCGGCAAGCGTGGCGCGAAGCCCCTGAAGCATCTGCGTCCAGCGCTCGGCAGCTCCTTCGCCCAGGAGGGCGGCGTCGAAGGTCTT
>JALFAD010000002.1 GCA_022772525.1 Clostridiales bacterium | reverse complement strand
TGATCCGGTGGTATGTGAGTGGAAATGCCATCGCTCAACGGATAAAAGCTACCCTGGGGATAACAGGCTGATCTCCCCCAAGCGTCCACAGCGACGGGGAGGTTTGGCACCTCGATGTCGGCTCGTCGCATCCTGGGGCTGAATTAGGTCCCAAGGGTTTGGCTGTTCGCCAATTAAAGCGGCACGCGAGCTGGGTTCAGAACGTCGTGAGACAGTTCGGTCCCTATCTGTTGCGGGCGTAGGAGATTTGAAGGGAGCTGACCTTAGTACGAGAGGACCGGGTTGGACGTACCTCTGGTGTACCAGTTGTTCTGCCAAGGGCATGGCTGGGTAGCTACGTACGGACGAGATAAACGCTGAAGGCATCTAAGCGTGAAACTCTCCCTGAGATAAGATCTCCACTGAGGCTCGACGTAGACTATGTCGTTGATAGGTCAGAGGTGGAAGTGCAGTAATGCATGTAGCTGACTGATACTAATAAGCCGAAAGCTTGACCAAAGCGCAGGCTCAGTGAGTGTCTTAAAGTAAAAGCACAATAACAAACAATGTTCAGTTTTCAGGGTGCATGAACAGCACAAAAGCTGACAGTACAAGGAACTGCACCTTTAGCTCAGTTGGTACTAGCCCGCAGGCTGTGCCCGGAGCAACCGAGCAAAGCGAGGCACTTAGCGGAGGGCCGAGCAACACTTGCGACCGTGGAGAGACGGGCTGAAGGGAAGCAGAAGCAAAAGACAAGGATCTGCACCTTTAGCTCAGTTGGTAGAGCAACTGACTCTTAATCAGTGGGTCCCCGGTTCGAGTCCGTGAAGGTGCACCATGGCCCGTTGGTCAAGTGGTTAAGACAGAGGCCTCTCACGCCTTTAACATCGGTTCGAATCCGGTACGGGTCACCAGTTCCTTGTAAAAAGGGTTGACACGCCCAGAGAAATGTGTTAGAATCGAAGTCGTTAGATGACGAGAGTCATTTGACATAACGATGGTTAAGAGCCATCCACATAGTTGGTATTGATTGTCATGAGGGTCCACCTGTTCCCATCCCGAACACAGAAGTTAAGCTCATGTACGCCGACAATACTTGGCGGGTGACTGCCCGGGAAGATAGGTAATGCCGACACAGGAACCTCCTACGAAAGTAGGAGGTTTTTCTGCGTGATATAAATGATGCTCGTCGAAGACTGGAGAGGAGGCTACTATGCGAAAAATGGAAGACGACTGGTATCGGAAGATCTGGACTCTGGACATTCAGGATCAGTCCTGGGTGGAAGACACGAAACGACAGGTTGATTTTATCATAAAAACACTTAAGCTGACTGGAAACGAGCGAATCCTTGACTTGGCCTGTGGCTTTGGAAGGCATTCTTTAGAGCTTGCCCGGCGCGGATTTGAGGTAATAGGTGTTGATATTACGGCTGAATATGTGGCCTATGCTTCAGAACAGGCTGAGAAAGAGAATTTGAATGCGAAATTTCATTGTGCGGATATTCGAAGGCTGACTTTTCAAAATGAATTTGACGTTGTCCTGAATATGGCGGATGGCGCCGTTGGATATCTGGAAAATGACTCGGAAAACCGGAAAATTTTTGAGACGATTTCTGCCGCGCTGAAACCCGGTGGACGGCACTTTATGGATATCATGAACGGTGATTATGCGCGAACCCACTTTCCGTGCAAGATGTGGGATTCCGGCGAAAAAGGGCTGACGTTGTCCCAATTTGAGTGGGATGACGCTTCCAAAACCTTGATCTACGGTCAAAAAGATTACCGTTTTGGTGATATTCTTTCTAAGCCCGAGTTTCTGGAGGGCAATCCCATCAGACTTTATACATTGAATGAGATAACCTCCGATTTCGCGGCTCTGGGTATGCAGGTGAAACAGAGTTTTGCGGATTTTTCCGGCAAAAAACTGACTGAGAATGACATCCAGATGATTGTCTGCTCTGAGAAGCGATCATAAAAAGGGCATCCGCATGGCGTGGCCATGCGGATGCTTTTCATTATCGGGTGATTTCTGTGACGGTTAAAGTGCCATCTTTCACTGTGAAACGGATATTGCACCCAGCGAAGGTTAGTCCATATACACGGTCAGGGTTCCGTTGGTAGGAGGGGCGGGGGTCATGTGAGAGCACACCCAGCAGCGCCTGATGTTTATCAGAAGGAACCCGATTCAACAGATCATTCGGAAAATCTACCTTCAGGAGATAGTCCCCGGCATGGTCTGTAAATCCGCCGGCGGCTTCCGGGTGGGCGTCGCCGTAGGGGATGTAGGGCTTGATATCGAATATCGGAGTTCCATCCATCAGATCCGCGCCGCCGACGTGGAGCACCGTGCCGAATTCCCGGGTTTCCTCCACTTCCAGCAGACGGACGCAGGATAAGCCAAGGCTGTTAGGGCGGAAGGGGGAGCGGGTGGAAAATACGCCCATCCGTACATTGCCGCCCAGACGGGGCGGGCGGACGGTTGGCGACCAGTCCTGACGCACCGCCTGAGAGAATTGCCAGATGAGCCAGAGATGGGAAAAATCTTCGATTCCCCGCAGGGCGTCCGGGTTGCGGAATTCTGGCTCAAAAACAATGGTTGAACGAAGCGCCTCTACCAGACCACTCTGACGGGGAATCCCGAATTTCGTGGGGAAATCGCTTTTCATATGGGCAATTGCCTGAATTACTGCTTCCATATCAGCAGCGCCCCTTCCTCATAGCAAAAGTCACCGCAAAAATCAGGGCAAGAATCAGGCTGATGGCAGCGCCTGCGGAGCAGCCCCAATAATAGGAAGCGGTCAAACCGCCGATGCCTGCCAGCAGTGCGAACAGAACAGAGAAACCATGATATTGCCGCAGATTTTTGGAAATATTCCGCGCGGACGCGCCGGGTAAAACCATGAGAGAATTGAGAATTAACAGCCCAACGCTTGAGATGCTCAAAGTGACCACAACCGCAATCGCAACGGTGAACAGGGTTTGGGACAAACCAACGGGAATGCCGCGGGATGAAGCCAGCTGCGGATGAATGGCGGTCAGCATCAGCCGGTTGGCACACATCACCCAGAGCACAAGAACTGCAGCCAGCACCAGCGCCAGCAGGCCGATTTCAGCGGGGGTGACGGAGAGAATGTCACCAATGAGGTATTTGTTGTATTTTGTGAAGCTGCCGCCGCCCAGCGTCGCAACGAAGATGCCCAAGGCCACAGCGGTACTTGAGAAAACACCAATCAGCGTGTCAGCCGCTTGATTGGAACGGCTGTGAACATAGGAGAATATCAGCGCAAAGCCTGCGCTGAACAGCACAGCTGCCCCGGTTGGCGCACTCATGCCGCAGATCGCTCCGATGGCAATACCGGTAAAGGCCGAATGTCCCAGAGCGTCTGAAAAGAAGCTCATGCGTCCGGTGACGATCATGGTGGACATCAAGCCGAACAGAGGCGCCATCAGCAGCAGCGCCAGCAGAGCGTTTTTCATGAAGTCCCAGTGCAGCATATCGATGGGCAGCAAATCACAGAACCAGTACCAAAGACTCATGCTCTGCCTCCCTTTATATGGAACGTCTGGGCGAATTCGGGAGAACCCAGAACTGCTTCCGGGTCACCCTGAATCAGGACACCCCGATCAATGAGTACCACCTGATTGGCATAGCGGGGCAGCATGGAAAAATCGTGGGTCGTCATCAGAATCGACAGATCGTAGTTCTTACGGATTTCGTCCAGCATGTCCATCAGCGTCTCCATACCCTCCACGTCCACACCGGACAGGGGTTCGTCCAGAATCAGAATATTGGGAAGTGGCTCCAGTGCCAGCGCCAGCAGCACCCGCTGCAATTCGCCGCCGGACAGCGTACCGACTCGTCTGTTGATCAGACCTTCGCCATGAACCCGTTCCAGACACTCCAGAACCAGCGCACGCATGGCTTTGCCCAGTCCCAAAAAGGCCGGACGCTTACTCATGCAGCAGGCGAACAGGTCCGCCACACTGACCGGGTCGCTGGGATCGAAGGCTGGACTTTGCGGCACATAGCCGATTCTCGGCTTTTTGCTTCGCTGACCCGGTTCGCTAAAGGCGATGATGCCCTCATAATCCCGCTGGCCCAGAATGGCTTTCAGAAAGGTGGATTTTCCCGCGCCGTTTGGCCCGATCAGAGCAACCAGCTCTCCGCAGTGAACGTGAAGATTGACATCCGATAAGATGTACTCACTGCCGATTTTTACGGAGAGGTTTTCCACCCGCAGGCAGCAGGAATGCCCGCAGGAGCCGCCGTGAATATCCAGATTCATCCCAAAGCCTCCTTGATGGTGTCGATATTGTGGTACATGGCGTCAAAATAGCTGTTTCCCGACATTGCCATGTCCAGTGCATACGACCTGCAGCCGGTTTCCCTGGCAATCACTCCGGCGGCGGAGGTGCTGCCGTTGGCTTCGGTAAAGACCGCGGGAAGCGACTGCTCCTCCACCAGTGTAATCAGCTCGATCAGCTCCTGCGCCGATGCCTCGCTGCCGGATTCTTCCTCAACTGCCTTAAGGATGGTCAAATCAAAGGCTTTTGCGAAATAGGAAAAGCCATCATGGAACGTGATAAGCTTCCGGCATTTCAGCTCAGCCAGTGCATCCTCGCCGTACTGCTGAAGCGCAGTCAGATCGGTGAGAAGTCCGTCAAGATTGCCTTCAAAGGTCTGGGCATATTCGGGATACCGCGCGGACAGCCCGGTGCAGATGTTCCGGGCCATGGCCTTGGCATTCTCCGGCGACAGCCAGATATGGGGATCTTCTTCGTGGTGATGATGTTCTTCCTCGTCATGATCGCCTTCCTCCGCATTGCAGAGCAGGGGAATCCCCTTTGAGGCGTCGATAACGGAAGCATTCCGCAGCAGATCATCCAGAAAGGCTTCCAGACCGGCGCCGGAAATCACAATGGTTTCGGCGGCCTCTGCGGCTTTCACCTGCCGAACGTTCAGGGAGTAGTCGTGCAGGCAGCTGATCTGTTCTGTTACCAGCCGGGTTACAGTTATGGGAGTTCCTCCACACAGGCGAGAAGAAAATTCCCAGACGGGCAGGGTAGTCGCGGCAATCTGCGCGGTTTGCTCAGAAGGGGCGCATCCGCACAGCAGAAGAACCGACAGAATCGCGGCAATGACAGTTTTCATATATTTCATGGAAACACTCCAATATGCGAGGATATCTCACCATTATTTTATCACAGTCTGTCAAGAAAAAAAGAGCCTGCATGCACAGGCTCTTTTTCCCTATGTATGGTGAATCAGTGGTTCTCCATCCAGTCCTTGACCTTGGTTTTTGCCATTCTCTGAATATCCTCAGTAGGATACTTGGAGGTCTCGCCGCCAACGCCGTACACGAAGTACAGACCTTCGGGAGTCTGGTACAGATCTTCCTCATAGCCGGCGGGATCGCCCAAAGCACCGGAGGTGAACTTCTTGACCAGAGTAGCGGTCTCAGTGTCATACTCCTTCTTGCAGATGATCTTCTTCATGGATTGAACCTCCTTTCATGGGTAATCATTTCTACGCCTGCAATTATACACTTTTATGTAAGGAAATCAAGAGAAAAAATAGAAATCCCTTAACATTTTACCAAAGTTTGGACGATGTTTCAATTTCATTCCCTGTTTTGTGGGGGGACCTGTGTGCAAACTGCACAAAATATCCGCGTTTTTTGTCGGATTTGCGGATTGTGCTATGGCAAAAAATGTGGTATTATTGTAAAAATGGAGGCGAAAACATGAAGGATTTCCCTGTTTTTACCACAGAGCACGGAGTTGCAAGTCTGATTCTCAAGGAGATTCCCTATCAGGAGACAGCGTATGTAATTCTTCGGGATTCTCAGGAACCGGAGACGCTTGTTCAGGAGTGCGTGGACTTTTGCCGGGTCTGCGGCGGGTCGCGAATCTACGCCACAGGCCACGATATACTGTCGGCCTATCCCTTATACACAGCCATGTGGGAGATGACCTGCATCCGGGAGCAGATTCCGGACACGGACGCTGCCCTGTGGCCAGTGCAGGACAAGACGCTGGCACATTGGCAGAAAATATATAATGAAAAGGTCATAAACCTTCCGAACGGCGCATGGATGACGGACGCGGATGGGAAGAAAATGCTGCGGCAAGGGGACGGCTATTTTGTCCACAGAGGTGACGTTCTGCTTGGCATCGGCAGAGCCTCGGCAGACCGAATCGACTGGGTGGCTTCGGTCGTTCCGGGAGCGGGAGCGGATGTGGTCAAGGCTCTCGCCCACGCGGCGACGGAGGATACCGTTTCACTGACGGTGGCCTCCGTCAATCGAAAGGCGGTCAGGCTGTATGAGAATTTGGGCTTTGTGAGAACCACGGAAATCTCCAGATGGTATCAGCTCCGGTGAGTTGGATAGAATCCACAAAACGGGGAAAACAAATTTGTACTGCTCTGGAAAAATACTTGACATCCAAAAGGGGATATGCTATAATGCCTAAGGTCAAGGAAAATCCCTTGACATGAGGAGGTTCTCATGGACGCGCTGGAGATGACGCTGCTGCTGGACTATTACGGCGGCATGCTTACGGACAAGCAGAGAGACTGCTTTGATATGCGCTACAATCAGGACCTTTCTCTGGGAGAAATCGGAGAGGCGTTAGGCGTCAGCCGTCAGGCGGTCTGCGACAACCTGACCCGCACGGAAGCGCTGCTGCGCCGGATGGAAGAGAACATCGGCTGCGTCCGGCGAGACCGGATCACCCGACAGGCGGTTCAGGAGATTCTGGATGCCGCCGAGGAACTGAAAGCATCCACCGATCCCACTGTTTCACCCCTTGCCAGTCGGATTATTGCCGCGGCACAGGCACTGAAGGAGTAAACCATGGCATTTGAAGGCTTAACCGAAAAAATTTCCGCCACCTTCAAAAAGCTTCGCGGCAAGGGCCGTCTGAAGGAAGCCGATGTGAAGGAGGCTATGCGTGAGATCCGCATGGCGCTGCTGGAAGCGGACGTCAGCTATAAGGTGGTCAAGGACTTCACCAAGGCTGTGACGGAGCGCTGTGTCGGCGCCGACGTGCTGGAATCTCTCACCCCTGCCCAGATGATCGTGAAGATTGTCAATGAGGAGCTGTGCAAGCTCATGGGCAGCGATACCAAGCACCTGAATATCAATCCCAATGGCCCTACGGTTGTGATGCTGGTGGGCCTGCAGGGTGCCGGTAAGACCACCAACGGCTCCAAGCTGGCAGGCCTGCAGAAGCGGCAGGGCAGAAACCCGTTGCTGGTTGCCTGCGATATCTACCGCCCCGCTGCCATTCAGCAGCTGAAGGTCTGCGGCGAGAAGCTGGGTATTCCGGTTTTTGAGAAGGGCACTCAGGACCCGGTGCAGACGGCAAAGGAGGCTGTCCTCTACGCCCGCCAGCGGGGCTACGACATGGTGTTTCTGGACACCGCCGGACGTCTGCATGTGGACGAGGCCCTGATGAACGAGCTGAAAAACATCAAGGCGGCGGTCAAGCCCGATGAGATCATGCTGGTTGTGGACGCCATGACCGGTCAGGACGCGGTGAACGCGGCCCAGAGCTTCAACGAGTGGCTGGACATCGACTCCGTTATGCTGAGCAAATTGGACGGCGACGCCCGAGGCGGCGCGGCCCTGTCTGTCAAAGCTATCACCGGCAAGCCCATCAAGTTTGCGGGCATCGGCGAGAAGCTGGAGGATATCGAGCCCTTCCATCCCGACCGGATGGCCAGCCGGATTCTCGGCATGGGCGATATGCTGACCCTCATCGAGAAGGCGGAGAAGGCGTACGATGCCAAGAAAGCCGCCGAGATGGAGAAGAAGCTCAAGACCAATAAATTTACCCTGCAGGACTTCTACGACCAGATGGTGCAGATGAAGTCCATGGGTTCCATGGAAGAAATTCTGTCCCAGATGCCCGGCGGCGCCAATCTCAAGGGCGTGAAGCTGGACGAAAAGGCCATGGCCCACACCGAGGCGATCATCCTGTCCATGACGCCCAAGGAGCGGGAAAAGCCCGAGATCATCGGCGCCAGCCGGAAAAAACGGATTGCCGCCGGCGCCGGCGTCCGTGTGGAGGATGTGAACAAGCTGCTCAAATCCTTTGAGCAGATGCGAAAGCTCATCAAGCAGTTCTCCGGCCCTGGGGCAGGAAAGAAAATGAAGCGCATGAGCCGCATGGGCGGCTTCGGCGGGGGCTTCCCCGGCTTCTGACAAGGCTCCCCTTGAGGGGAGCTGGCACAGCGTAGGCTGTGACTGAGGGGTGCACCCCTCCGCCCCTTCGGAGCACCTCCCCTGAAAGGGGAGGCTGATATGGTTCGCTGAAAGCAAATTGCTTTGCGATATAGATTTTATAATAATTTTGGAGGTGAACTCTCATGGTTAAGATCAGACTGAGAAGAATGGGTGCGAAGAAGGCTCCTTACTACCGTATCGTTGTTGCTGATTCCCGTTCTCCCCGTGATGGCCGCTGCATCGAGGAGATTGGCACTTACAACCCCCTGACCCAGCCCGCCACCATCACCGTGGATGCTGAGAAGGCTCAGAACTGGATCAAGAACGGCGCACAGCCCACCGACACTGTCCGTGGCCTGCTGAAGAGTGCCGGCGTTCTGTAAGATCCCAAAGGAGAATCCCGAATGAAAGAACTTTTGCTGTACATGGCAAAAAATCTGGTGGATGATCCTGAGGCGGTTACCGTAACCGAAATCGATGGCGAGGACGGGAAGGTACTGGAGCTGCGTGTCGCCGAAGGCGACATGGGCAAGGTGATCGGCCGCCAGGGACGGATCGCCAAGGAAATCCGTACCATCATTAAGACTGTAGCCCAGCGCACTGGCGAAAAGGTCACGGTCGAAATCGTGGATTAAACGAGGATGCGTGACAGTATGTCACGCATTTTTCGTGCCCGCAGTGCGGGCCGATAATGCGTGCTCGGCTGGTCAGCATTCGTTATACCATCGGGTACCGCTCGGTATCGGCGGCGAATCGCCGCTGATAATGCGTGCCAGAGCTGGTCTGTAATTGTTCCACCACTGGGTACCGTTCGGTATCGTTACCTTACATCAATAATCCGTTTGAATTAGGAGCGTGAGCGACTATGAAACTTGAATATATTGAAGCCGGTGAGATTGTCACCACCCACGGTGTTCGGGGCGAGGTGAAGGTGCTGTGCTGGTTGGACGCACCGGAGATGCTCTGTGAGTTTGACCGCTGCCGCATTGCCGGGAAGGATTACGAAATGGAATCCGTCCGGGTGCAGAAGACCTGCAATCTGGTAAAGCTCAGCGGTGTCGACACAATGGAGGATGCGCAGAAGTTTCGGGGGAAGGTGTTGGAGCTGTACCGAGAGGATGCGGACGACGCGGTCATTTTCGCCGCCGAGCTGATCGGTATGGAGGTCTACGCCGGGGACACCTGCATCGGCACCATCCAGGAGGTGCTGGATTATCCCGGCAACGCGGTCTATGTGGTGCAGGGGGAGCATGAATATATGATTCCTGCCGTCAGGCAGTTCATCCTGTCCACGGACGTGGAGAAAAATATCATGCAGGTGAAGCTGATCGAAGGGATGCGCAGCGATGAGAATTGACATCATGACCCTGTTCCCGGAGACGCTGGGGGATGTGCTGAGCGAGAGCATTCTGGGCCGGGCCCAGGAGCGGGGCTACATCCATATTGACACCCATCAGATTCGGGACTACACGGCGAACAAGCAGAATCAGGTGGACGATTACCCCTACGGTGGGGGCAGGGGAGCCATCATGAACGCGGACCCGCTGTACCGCTGCTGGGAAGCCATCTGTGATGAAGCCGGTGGGCCGGTGCACACCATCTACCTGTCCCCCTGCGGGCATACCTTCCGGCAGGCGGATGCGATTCGCCTGAGCAAATTGGACAACCTCATTCTGGTCTGCGGTCACTATGAGGGCATCGATCAGCGGTTCATCGACGAGTGCGTGGACGAGGAGATTTCTCTGGGGGATTTTGTCCTCACCGGCGGCGAAATCGCCGCCATGGCGGTGACGGACGCGGTGTGCCGCATGGTGCCTGGCGTTCTCGCCGACCCGGAGTGCTTCGAGGATGAAAGCCATTTTAACGGACTTCTGGAATATCCCCAGTACACCCGTCCTGCCATTTGGCACGGCAGGGCCATCCCGGAGATTCTCACTTCCGGCAACCATGAGAAGGTGCGCCAGTGGCGCAGAAAGCAGTCCCTGCGCCGCACACGGGAGCGCAGGCCGGATATGTACGAGAAGCTTGACTTGTCCTCCAAACAGGATCAGAAGCTTCTAAAAGAGATGGAGGCGGAGGACGCCGCCGGAAAGACGATGGGATAGAAAGACATGGAAAAAGTGATTACGGTTGCACAGGTGATTGTGCCGATTTTGGTCGCGGTGCTGCTGGGCGTGCTGGCTAAGCGCAGAAAGCTGATGACTCCGGAGCAGGTCCAGGGCTTGCAGCAGTTTGTTCTCAAATTCGGATTGCCCTGCGTGATATTCACCTCCTGCCTGACGGCGAACATGGGGATGGAGTCCCTAAGCAGCATGGGGCTGGTACTGCTTTTTGTGCTGCTGTCTACGGTGCTTTCCTTTACGGTTCTCAAAAAGCGTTATGACTATCACAATCTTCCCATGCTGTTCTGCGCGCAGGAGACAGGTATGCTGGGCATCCCTCTGTTTATCATCCTCTTCGGTGCAGCGCAGTCCTACCGGATGGGCGTGCTGGACTTGATTCAGGCGGTGGCGGCCTATCCGGTGATTGCCATTTTGACCACGGATACCGGAGAGAATCCCACAGCATCGGTGATCGTCAAAAAGGTATTTACCTCCCCGCTGATGATTATGAGCCTGCTGGGCCTGTCTTTGAATTTGTCCGGAATCGGGGGCTTGCTGAACCGGATTGGCATCGGTGGTATTATTACCGCCAGTACATCCTTTCTTTCTCAGCCCATCAGCGCCCTGATGATTTTCAGCGTGGGCTTTAATTTTTCTCTGGCGAAGGAGTGCCGCAGGCCGGTGCTGGAAATCGCTGGCATTCATTTTGGAATCTTTGCGTTGTTTGCCGTTCTGATTCAGGGCGCGCTGTTCCTGCTGCCCAGTGTGGACAGCTTGACCCGGTGGGCAACGCTTCTCTACTGCGTACTGCCTGCAAGCTATCTCGCGCCGGGACTTGGCAGAAACACTCGGGACTATACCATGGCTTCCGGTGTCTGCTCCATATTGACAGCCGCCTGTCTGCTGGTTTTCTGTGTCATCGCGGCGGTGGTCGCATAACGAAAAAGGAGGAGCAAATTGCTCCTCCTTGCTTCATTTTGCGGATAAATCCACGCGCCTTCTGAGCATGGACAGGGCTGGCACCCGTTTTGGCAGCTTCAGTGTAAACCGCATCTGGGGCGTTCTGGCTTCCTCCAGCGGCATTCCGTCCATGTCAGCCATCCTCTCGGCGACAATGGGGAAGGGCCGCAGATCAGGGCCTACGACCTCCAACGCGTCTCCCGCTCGGAACTTGTTGTTCAGACTGCAAACCGCCATGCCGTTTTCATCGCAGGATTCCACCTTCGCCACGATCTGCCATTCCCGAATATACCGGGAATTCTCCGTATACTGTCCCGGCTGACCATAGTAGAAGCCGGTGGAGTAGACCCGGTGGGAAACGTGTTCCACCTCATCCCGCCAAACCGGGTCTATCTCCCGCCCGGCGGCGGCATCATCGATACAGTGCCGGTAGGCGCCGGTGACGATGGCGGCATAGTAGGCGGATTTGGCCCGCCCCTCGATTTTGATGCAGTCCACCCCGGCGTCCATCAGGTCTTTCAGATGGTCGATCATGCACATATCCCGGGAGTTCATGATGTAGGTGCCCTTCTCGTCCTCGAACACCGGGAAGTATTCGCCGGGGCGCTTCTCCTCCATCAGCGCATACTGATAGCGGCAGGGCTGTGCGCAGGCGCCACGGTTACTGTCTCTGCCGGTCATATAGTTGGAGAGCAGGCAGCGCCCGGAGTAGGATACACACATCGCCCCGTGGACGAATGTTTCCAGCTCCAGCTCCGGCGGCGTATTCCGGCGGATGATTCGGATCTCCTCCATGGAAAGCTCCCGTGCAAGGACCACCCGTTTTGCGCCCAGTT